>NZ_JBNFNU010000387.1:0-4030 GCF_057364445.1 Xanthobacter sp. BG11Y11_SDJG | reverse complement strand
GTCTACGGCCATCGCCGCTGGCGCGCCGCCAAGGAACTGGGGCTGAAGGTCAAGGCGATCCTGATGGATCTGACCGACAGCGAACTGGTGGTGGCTCAGGGCATCGAGAACGCCGTCCGGCGGCGGCTCGGGTGGCGGTGGTGGCGGCGGTCCGCCCCGTGAGCAGCGACATGGACGACGAAATCCCGTTCTGACGCGGGTCCGGGCAGGTCCCCGGCGGCCTGTCGGCGCGGCATCCGGGTGCCTGGAACGGGGCGCCGCGTGCCGCTCTCCCGCTCGCCCTCTCCCTCGCTTGCGGGGGGAGGGGAACGGGGAAGGGCCGGCGGGCGCGGGGCGCCCCCACTGATGGGCCAGACCTGCCCATTGCGTGTCCGAAGCGTCCAGGGCCCTCTCCAGGCGCTCCATGCGTTCCAGGCGGAGGGGCGGCCCGCGCCCCCGTCCGGTTGAGGGAGGGGATGCGGTCAAGCGCGACGGGTGCCGCGCCCGTCTTGCGCCCCCCGCGCCGGGCCGGTTTTCGGCGGCTTTGACGCAAAAGGGTCAAGATTGCTGACCCGGGCCGGACGGCCATCCAATAACTCATTGAAATATAATGTGGAATTGGGGTGCTCTCCGCGCGCTTTCGCTGGCGTCGGGACGGTGAATCGGCTAGAAGTTCGGCACCTTGTGACTTGAAGGCGAGTGTTCCCTTTTGGCCGACCCCGAGACGCCGAACAGCGGCGGCGAGCTGCCCTCCGATATCAAGCCCGTTTCCATCACGGACGAGCTGTCGCGGTCCTACCTCGATTACGCCATGAGCGTGATCGTCGCCCGCGCGCTGCCGGATGTGCGCGACGGCCTGAAGCCGGTGCACCGGCGCATCCTGTTCTCCATGCACGAGAACGGCTACGAGTGGAACAAGCAGTATCGCAAGTCGGCCCGCGTGGTCGGCGACGTGATCGGCAAATACCATCCGCACGGCGATCAGTCGGTCTATGACGCCTTGGTGCGCATGGCGCAGACCTTCGCCATGCGCCTCCCGCTGGTGGACGGGCAGGGCAATTTCGGCTCGGTGGACGGCGATGCCCCGGCGGCCATGCGCTACACCGAGGTGCGCCTCGAAAAGGTGACCGGCTCGCTGCTGGACGACCTCGACAAGGACACCGTCGACTTCCAGGAGAACTACGACAACACCGAGCGGGAACCCGCCGTGCTGCCGGCCAAGTTCCCGAACCTCTTGGTGAACGGCGCGGGCGGCATCGCGGTGGGCATGGCCACCAACATCCCGCCGCACAATCTCGGCGAGATCATCGACGTGACCGTCGCGCTGCTCGATGACCCGACGCTGGAGCCCGAGGCGCTGCTGGATATTTTGCCGGGTCCGGATTTTCCCACCGGCGGGCTCATATTGGGGCGCACCGGCATCCGCCAGGCCTATCTCACCGGCCGCGGCTCGGTGCTGATGCGCGCCCGCGCCACCATCGAGAGCCTGCGCAAGGACCGCGAAGCGATCATCGTCACCGAGATCCCCTACCAGGTGAACAAGGCCACCATGGTGGAGAAGATCGCCGAGCTGGTGCGCGAGAAGCGCCTGGAAGGCATCTCCGAGATCCGCGACGAGAGCGACCGCGACGGCCTGCGCGTGGTGTTCGAGATCAAGCGCGACGCCCAAGCGGACGTGGTGCTGAACAACCTGTTCCGCCAGACCGTGCTGCAGACTTCGTTCGGCGTGAACATGGTGGCGCTGTCCGGCGGCAAGCCCGGCGTGCTGGCGCTGCACGACATCCTCACCGCCTTCATCGCCTTCCGCGAAGAGGTGATAAGCCGGCGAACCAAATTCCTTCTCAAGAAGGCCCGCGACCGCGCCCACGTGCTCGTCGGCCTCGCCATCGCGGTCGCCAATATCGACGAGGTGATCCGGCTGATCCGCACTGCGCCTGATCCCGCGACCGCCCGCGAGTCGCTGATGGGTCGTGATTGGCCGGCTAAGGACATGGCGCCGCTGATCGCTCTGATCGCCGATCCACGCCATGCGCTGCGCGAGGACGGCACCTACCGCCTGTCCGAAGTGCAGGCGCGGGCGATCCTCGATCTGCGCCTGCAGCGCCTCACCGCGCTCGGGCGCGACGAGATCGCGGAGGAGCTGGACAAGCTGGCCGCCGAGATCGCCGACTATCTGGACATCCTCGCCAGCCGGCCGCGCATGCGCGGCATCATCCGCGACGAGCTGCTGGCCATCAAAGCCGAGTTCGGCACGCCGCGGCGCACCGAGATCGTCGAGGGCTTCGGCGATCTGGAGGACGAGGACCTGATCCAGCGCGAGGAGATGGTGGTCACCGTCTCCCACGCCGGCTACGTCAAGCGCGTGCCGCTCTCCACCTACCGGGCGCAGCGGCGCGGCGGCAAGGGCCGCTCGGCCATGCAGACGCGGGAAGAGGATTTCGTCACCCGCCTGTTCGTCGCCTCCACCCACGCGCCGGTGCTGTTCTTCTCGTCCAAGGGGCAGGTCTACAAGCTGAAGGTGTGGCGCCTGCCGCTGGCGGCGCCCCAGGCGCGCGGCAAGGCGTTCGTGAACATCCTGCCGCTGGACCCCGACGAGCGCATCACCTCCGTGGTGCTGCTGCCGGAGGAGAAGGACACGGACGAGCGCCTGCAGATCATGTTCGCCACCACCGGCGGCACGGTGCGCCGCAACGCGCTGACCGACTTCCAGCAGGTGAACCGCAACGGCAAGATCGCCATGAAGCTCGCCGAGGGCGAGGCGATCGCCGACGTGGCGCTGTGCACCGAGGACGACGACGTCCTGCTCACCACGGCCGCCGGCGCCTGCATCCGCTTCCCCGCCACCGAGGTGCGCCTGTTCAAGGGCCGCGACAGCGTCGGCGTGCGCGGCATCCGCCTAGAGGAGGGCGACCGCATCATCTCCATGGCCATCATCCGCCATGTGGACTCGCCCGCCGAGGAACGGCTCGCTTACATCAAGCGCCGCCGCGCCATCGCCGGCGAGACCGCCGAGCCGGTGGAGGCCGAGGAGGGCGCGAGCGGCAACGGCCAGCTCAGCCAGGAGCGCTACGCGCAGATGAGCGCGCTGGAGCAGTTCATCCTCACCGTGTCCGAGAACGGCTACGGCAAGCGCACCTCGTCTTACGAATACCGGGTCACGGGCCGTGGCGGAAAGGGCATCGTCGCCATGGCGGTGAACGAGCGCAACGGCCGCCTCATCGCCTCCTTCCCGGTGGAGGACCAGGACCAGATCATGCTCGTCACCGACGGCGGCCAGCTCATCCGCTGCCCGGTAGAGGGCATCCGCATCGTCGGCCGCGGCAGCCAGGGCGTGATCGTGTTCGACACCGCCGAGGGCGAGCGCGTGGTCTCGGTGGAGCATATCAGCGACGACGGCACCGAACCCGGCGGCGAAGAGGCCGGCGAGGCCGGTGCGGAGGGCGGGGGCGAGGCATGATCCCGGCCGAGAGCCTGCTGATCTTCGTCCTCGCCTCGCTGGCGCTCGCCGCGACGCCGGGGCCGAACGTGGCGCTCATCGTCGGCACCTCGCTCAAGCATGGCCGGCGCGCGGCATCCTCACCGCCATGGGCGTCAATGTGGGCGTCATCGTCCAGCTGGCTTTGGTGGCGGCGGGCCTCGCTTATGTGGTGGAGGCGTTCTCGCGCCATTTCGATCTGGTGCGCTATGCCGGCGCGGCCTATCTCGTCTTCCTCGCCATCCAGCAGTGGCGCCATGCGGGCGCGGGGGCGGACATGCCGGCGCCTCGGCGCGCGCCGCCTTCGGGCGCGGCCTCGCTGTCGCCTTCGCCAACCCGAAGACCCTGCTTTTCCATGCCGCCTTCCTGCCCCAGTTCGTGACCGACATTCAGGACCCGGTGCCGCAGATCGCCCTGCTCGCGGCCATCTTCGCGGCCATCGCGCTCGCCTCCGATACCCTGTGGGCGGTGGTGGCGGACCATGCCCGCAGCGCGCTGAAGGGCCGCTTCACCCGCCTCGCCGACCGCGTTTCCGCCGGCATCCTGATCGGCGCGCGCCGTCGCTCCTGGCGGCCG
>NZ_JBNFNU010000386.1:0-4036 GCF_057364445.1 Xanthobacter sp. BG11Y11_SDJG | reverse complement strand
GGAGAAGAAGCTCGCGGAGCTGGAGCAGGCGGGGCGCGCGCGGCCGCTGCCCGGCGGGCGTCCCCGGCGCTTCTCCGCTTTCGGCTCGTCCATCCGCCCCTCCCCCGGCCAGCCCAGGCTTGCCAGTTTAAATCACTTGAATTAACCTCGCCAGCGTCATCGAAGGCCCGCACCAGCACGGGCCATGGTCACGCTTCCGGGAGGAGCCTCAATGTCCACCGCACCCACCGTCCTTCGTCATCTGCGCCGCGCCGGCTTCGCGCTGGCATTCGGCTTCGCCCTTGCGCCCGGAGCGGTGCTGGCGGGCGAGGCCTGCACCACCGACACCATCACCCTCGTCGTGCCCTACGCCCCCGGCGGGGTCGTCGACCTGGTCGGCCGCGTGGTGGCGGACGAACTGCGTACCAGCGTCGGCCAGAACGTGATCGTCGAGAACAAGGCCGGCGCCGGCAGCAATATCGGCACCGCCGCCGTGGCCCGCGCGGCCCCCGACGGGCGCACGCTGATTCTCGCCAGCGCCGCCCACACCATCAATCCGAGCCTCTACAAGAAGCTCACCTTCGACGCCATCAAGGACTTCGCGCCGGTGGGCATGGTCGGCTCGGTGCCGAACCTGATCGTCGTCAACCCGGAAGTGCCGGTCAATTCCATGGCCGAGCTGATCGCCTACGCGAAGGCCAATCCGGGCAAGATCAATTTCGGCTCGGCCGGCACCGGCTCCTCGCCGCATCTCGCCATGGAAATGCTGAAGGCGAAGACCGGCATCGACATGCAGCACGTGCCCTATCAGGGCCAGCCGCAGGCGACGCAGGACCTCATCACCAACCGCATCCAGGCCATGGCGCTGACCATGACGCTCGCCGTGCCGCTGGTGAAGGACGGCAAGCTGAAGGCGCTCGCCGTCACCTCCGACAAGCGCTCCGATGTGCTGCCGGACCTGCCGACCGTGGCCGAGACCGTGGTGCCGGGCTTCAATGTCGTCACCTATCTCGCGGTGCTCGCCCCCGCCGGCACGCCGGAGAAGACCATCAAGTGCCTCAATGCAGCGCTGGTGGCGGGCCTTGCCAAGCCGAGCGTGATCGAGCGCATGAAGCCGCTCAGCGCGATCATCACCCCCTCCAGCCCTGATGAGCTCGCCGCCTTCATGGTCAAGGACCGCGACCAGTGGGCCGAGGTCATCAAGTCCGCCGGCATCTCGGTGCAGTGACATGCACGGCGCGGCCTCTCCCCGGAACGTCTCGTTCCAAGACTATCTCGAGGAAATCCGGACCTTCACGCGGGAGGTGCTGCGCCCGGCGGAAGACGTGGTCGAACACGACGACGCGATCCCCGCCGACATCGTCGAGGCCATGCGGCGCATCGGCCTGTTCGGCATCACGCTGCCTCACCAGTATGGCGGACTTGGCTGGACCATGGAGCAGCAGGCGCTGCTCACCATGGAGTTCACCCAGGCCTCGGCGGTCTACCGCTCGCGCTTCTCCACCACCATCGGCCTGACCTCGCAGGTCATCCTCGACTACGGCACGGACGAGCAGCGCCGGCGCTATCTGCCGGCCATGGCGTCGGGCGCCATGACCGGCGCCTTCTGCCTCACCGAGGAGGCGGCGGGCTCCGACGCGGGGGCGGTGGAAACCCGCGCGGTGCGCGACGGCGATCATTATGTGATCACCGGCACCAAGCGCTACATCACCAACGCGCCGGATGCGGACGTGTTCATGGTGGTGGCGCGCACCGGCGAGGGGGAGGGCGCGGACGCGCTCTCCTGCCTGCTGGTGGAGCGCGGCACGGCCGGGCTTTCGACCCCGCCGCACGACCGCATGATGGGCCAGCGCGGCTCCCATGTGGGCGAGGTGCATTTCGCCGAATGCCGGGTTCCGGCGTCCGCTCTGGTGGGCGGAACCGAGGGCAACGGTCTCAAGAAGGCGCTGCGCGGCATCAACCACGCCCGCACCCATGTGGGCGCCACCTGCGTCGGCCAGGCGCTGCGGCTGCTGGATGAGGGCACCGCCTATCTCCTGGAGCGCGAGCAGTTCGGCAAGCCGATCGGCGAGTTCCAGGCCATGCAGGTGCTGCTCGGCGAGAGCCAGTCGGAGGTGCTCGCCGCCCGCGCTCTGGTGCTGGAGGCGGCGCGCGGCTTCGACCGCGGCCCGCCCATCCCCATCGTCGAGATCGCCTGCGCCAAGCTGTTCGCCTCCGAGATGGTGTCGAAGGTGGCGGACCGGGTGGTGCAGATGCTCGGCGGGCAAGGCTATCTGGAGCAGCGCGCCGTGGCACGCCTCTACCGGGACGTACGCCTGTTCCGCATCTTCGAGGGCACCTCGCAGATCCAGCAGACCAACATCGCCCGCGCCGTCCTGCGCCGGGGCCGGCCGCTGCCGCTGGAGTGACGGCGGCGCCGGCCGTGTGACGCGACGTTGCCGCGAACGCGCTGAGGCCGCGCCCGGGTCCGAGTGCCCAGGCCCGCAGGCCAGGATCCAACTCCCCTTTCCCGCAGACCCCAGACCGGCCTTCCCTCTTCCTAAGCGCCTGACCGGCCCCCCTCTCCCGCGTGCGGGGAGGGGGGCCGAAGCAGGGACGGCGCCTCGCGAGCATCCGCAGCAGCATCTGGAGCCCCGGCAACCGCGCGTCGGGACATGCCCACACCACCTGCCCAGCCCCTCCCACCCCGCGGCACCGGAGGCGCACACGCGGCCATTCGTCCCCGCTCCATTCCAGTTGACGTATGACGATTTTTACAGAAAGTATGAATCTGAAGCGTCGCCGGTCGGGCGGCGAGGGTGGGGGGACAGCAGCATGACCCAGGGTTTTCACAGGTCCGCGCGGCCGCGCTGGTTGCCGGCCTCGGCCTTCTCGTGCCGGCCCTCGCGGCCGCCCCCGCCGCCGCCCATTTCCAGGAGCTGCTGCCCTCCGCCGACGTGCTGCCGGACGGCGGCCCGGTGACGCTCGACCTCGTCTTCACCCACCCCATGGAGGGCGGGCCGATGATGGACATGAAGAAGCCCAAGCGCTTCGGCGTGAAGGCGGACGGCAAGGTGCGCGACCTCACCGCGACGCTGACCGACGCCGCCCGGGACGGCAAGGGCGCCTGGCGCGCCACCTACGACCTGAAGCAGCCCGGCGCCGCCGTGTTCTTCGTCGAGCCGCAGCCCTATTTCGAGCCCGCCGAGGGCAAGTTCATCATCCATTACGCCAAGGTGGTGGTGGACGGCTTCGCCTCCGGCGAGGGCTGGGACGCCATGGTCGGCCTGCCGGTGGAGATCGAGCCCCTTGCGCGGCCCACCGGGCTTTGGACCGGCAACGTCTTCCGCGGCATCGTGCGCAAGGCCGGAAAGCCAGTGCCGTTCGCCGAGGTCGAGGTGGAATATGTCAATGACGGCAAGGTGAAGGCGCCCAACGACGCCTTCGTCACCCAGGTCATCAAGGCCGACAAGGACGGTGTCTTCACCTATGCCATGCCGCGCGCCGGCTGGTGGGGCTTCGCCGCTCTGGTGGAAGCGGACGCCCCCATGACCGCACCGGACGGCAAGAAGGTACCGGTAGAGCTCGGTGCCCTCATGTGGGTGAAGGCCACCGACATGGTCCCCGCCGCGGCATCCGCCCAGGCGAAGTGAGGCGGCGATGGCCCATATCCCCGACGGCGTCCTCTCGGTTCCGGTGCTCGCCGGCGGCGCCGTGCTGGCCGTGGCGGGGATCGGCTACGGGCTGAGGCGCATCGGCGAGGAGGAGATCCCGAAGGTCGCCATCCTCGCCTGCGGCTTCTTCGCCGTGTCGCTGGTGGCAATCCCGGTGGGGCCGTCGAGCGTGCACCTGCTGCTGTCGGGGCTCATGGGGCTGATGATCGGCCCGGCGGTGTTTCCCGCCGTGTTTGTCGGCCTCGTGCTCCAGGCGCTGCTGTTCGGCTTCGGCGGGCTGACCACGCTGGGCGTCAACACCGTGACCATCGCCCTGCCGGGGCTCGTGTGCGGCGTCTTGCTCCAGCCCCTGCTGGCGCGGCGCCTCGCCCGCCAAGGCGGGGGCCGTTGGCGCCCTCGCCGGT
>NZ_JBNFNU010000385.1:0-4039 GCF_057364445.1 Xanthobacter sp. BG11Y11_SDJG | reverse complement strand
GGCCTGCGGCCCCCATCGTCACCGCCGGCCCCGAGCACGAAGCGCGGCGAGGATGCGCGCATGCGCCTCGCCGTCCTCTCCGAGGTGCCGGGCGAGTGGGAGACCCTCTTGCGCCAGGCCATGGAGGCGGCCGGCGCGATCCGCGAGCGCACGGATCACGGCCCCTGCCCGCTGCCGGCGGACGAGGCGCTGCTCTATCAGGGCCTGGTCGGCGCCTGGCCGCTGACGCTGCGCCTCGACGACCCGGCGGCGCTCGCCGACATCAAGGCACGGGCCGGGCGCTGGTTCGCCGAGGCCGTGCGGCATGCCCGCCGCGGCACCCGGCCGCTGTTCGGGGATGCCGACTACGAGGCCGGCTGCGCGCGCTTCATCGATGCGCTGTTCGACCGGCCGGAGGCGGCGCCCGTTCGGCGCCTGCTGGCGTCCTTCGTGGAGCGCATCTCGCTGGCGAGCGTCATCAACGGCTATACCCAGGCGGTGCTGAAATGCACCCTGCCGGGCGTGCCGGATTTCCACCAGGGCACGGAGTTCTGGGACTTCGCGCTGGAAGAGCCGGACAATCTGCGGGCCGTGGATTTTCCCGCCCGCACCTCCGCCTCGCCTCGGGCCTGCCCACCGAGGTTCTGCTCGGCACCTGGCCGGACGGGCGCGCCAAGCAGGCGCTCATCGCCCGCCTGCTGCGCCTGCGCGCCGCCGAGCCGGCCCTGTTCGCCAAGGGCAGCTACGAGCCGCTCCATGTGGAAGGCATGCGGGACGGCAGCGGCTTCGCCTTCTTGCGCCGGCACGAGGGCAAGGCGGTGATCGTCGCGGTGACGCGGCTTGCCGCCCACCTCGTCGGGCCGGACCCGATGCCGCCGCGCGTGCCGACCGTGCGCTGGGGCGATACCGGCTTCGTTCTGCCCGACGACCTCGGCGGCACGTTCCGCGACGCGCTCACGGGCCGCCGCGCGGAGGCGGCGCTGGGACGCCTGGAGTTCGGAGATCTGTTCGCCGCTTTTCCGGCGGCGGTTCTCACGCCGCTCGCCTGAGCCGGAACCGGTCCGCCGCGCCGGCGTTTTCGTCAGGCAAGCGCAGCGGGCGTGCCTGTCCGCGCCAGCTGACGGAGACCGACAGTGACCGAACCCGTTATCGCCGAAGCGTCTGCCGCCGAGAAGGCCCGCGCCGAGAAGGCGCAGGCCGACAGGGAGCTGGACCAGGCCCTGGAGCAGAGCTTTCCCGCCAGCGATCCGCCCTCCCCCGTGCGCGATCCCTCGGCCGAAAAGGCTGCGGACGCCGCCGAGGAGGCTGCGGCCCGCCAGGAAGCCAAGCGCCGCTCGAAGCAGCTCGACGAGTCGCTGGAGGAGTCCTTCCCGGCGAGCGACGCCCCCGCCGCCACCCAGCCCTATGGCGGCGAAACGCCGAAGACCTCCTGAGCGTCGGAACCGGCCGCAACCGCGCCCGGCGGCCCGATGTCACGCGCGCGGCGACTGCGCGCGGGGCCGTCCCGGGCCGTCCTCCGGGGCCGGAATGAACTCGTCGTGGTCCATGGGAATGAGGTCGAACCGGCCGCGGCGCCAGGCATCCTTGGCCTCATCGATGCGCTCGAGGTGCGACGAGACAAAGTTCCACCAGATGTAGCGCGGCCCCTCCATGGGCTCGCCGCCCAGCACCATCACCCGCGCCGGCTCCAGCGCCAGGACGGAGGTGGCGACGCCGCGCCGGATCACCAGCATCTGGCCCGGCGGAAAGGCGGTGCCGTCGACCTCGACAGAACCCCCCAGGGTGAACAGCGCGCGATCCTCGTGGGTCGGGTCGATGGGCAGGCGCGCGCCGGCGGCAAGCTGCGCCTCCACATAGAAGGAGGGCGAAGAGAGCGGCACCGGCGAGGTGACGCCAAACGCCGTTCCCAGCACCACGCGGGCGCGCAGGCCCGCATCCTCCACCACCGGCAGCGCCTCGGTGCCGGAATGGTGGAAGCCGGGCGCGCATTCCTCGTCATCCTTCGGCAGCGCCACCCAGCTCTGGATGCCGAACAGCGGGCCGCCGCGGGCCTTGACCGTGGCGTCGTGGCGCTCGGAATGGACGATGCCGCGCCCGGCCGTCATGAGGTTCACCGCCCCCGGCTCGATCACCCGCTCGGTGCCGAGGCTGTCGCGGTGGATCATCGCGCCTTCGAACAGATAGGTCACGGTGGACAGGCCGATGTGCGGATGGGGCCGCACGTCCTGCGCCTGGGCGGCGTCGAAGCGCACCGGCCCCATGCGGTCGAAGAAGATGAAGGGACCGATCATCTGCCCTGCCACGGATGGCAGCACGCGCGCCACCTCCATGCCGCCGATGTCGCGGGCGCGGGGGATGATCACCGTCTCCACCGCGGCGCAGCTCGCCGCATCGCCGGGCACGGGATCGGGGCAGGGAACGAAGCTCAAGGGGTGTCTCCTCGCGGCCTGGGCACAGGCGGAGCGTACCGCGTCCCGCGGCCGCGCGCCTCCCCCGCCGCATCACCTTGCGGTCATCGCGAGACGGGCGGCGTGCGCGTTGACGCAGGGACTGCCCTCAGTGCGCGCGGGAGAGGCAGAAATCCACCGCTTCCATGAGCGCGTCCTTGGCCGCGCTCGGCGGGAACAGGGCCAGCGCGTCCTTGGCGATGGCGCCGTAATGGCGCGCGCGCTCAAGCGTGTCGGCGAGGGCACGATGCTTGGTGAGCAGGCCGATCGCCTGGGCGAGGTGCGCGTCCGTCACCTCGCCGTTCTCCAGGCACTTCTGCCAGAAGGCCCGCTCCGGGCCGTCGCGCGGCGGAAGGCGAGCAGCACCGGAAGAGTGATCTTGCCCTCGCGGAAGTCGTCGCCCACGTTCTTGCCGAGCTTGGCCTGGCTGCCGCCATAGTCGAGCGCGTCGTCCACCAGTTGGAAGGCGATGCCGAGATTCATGCCATAGGAGCGGCAGGCGCCGAGTTCGGTCTTCGAGCGCTGGCCGAGCACCGCGCCCACCTCGCAGGCGGCGGCGAACAGCTCGGCGGTCTTGCCGCGCACCACGGCGAGGTAGTCGTCCTCGGAGGTGGCGGTGTTCTTGGCGGCGGCGAGCTGCATCACCTCGCCTTCGGCAATCACGCAGGCGGCGTTGGAGAGGATGTCGAGGCACTGCATGGAGCCGACTTCGACCATCATCTTGAACGCCTGGCCGAGCAGGAAGTCGCCCACCAGGACGCTGGCCTCGTTGCCCCAGAGCTTGCGCGCGGCGAGCTTGCCGCGGCGCATGTCGCTCTCGTCCACCACGTCGTCGTGAAGCAAAGTCGCGGTGTGCATGAATTCCACCGCGGCGGCGAGCTTCACATGGCCCTCGCCCCGATAGTCGCACAAGGCGGCGCAGGCGAGCGTCAGCATCGGCCGCAGCCGCTTGCCGCCGGACGAGATGAGGTGGTTCGCCACCTCCGGAATCATGGCGACGTCGGAGCCGGTGCGCGACAGGATGGTCGCGTTGACGCGGTTCATGTCCGCGGACACGAGGCGCACCAGCGCCTCGATGGACGGCTCGTTGGGCTCGAACGGTAGGACGAGGGCCAAAATGCGCTCCCGCTTGTCTTTCTCAGAGCCGGATGCTTTTGGACGCCATCGCAGGGCGATATCGTCTAAAAGCTGGGTCCGTCTCCATTCGATATTTGCCGCACCATAGGGATGCCGGGGGGTTGGGTGCAAGCGGCGCACCGCCGCAAGGCCCGGCCCGGCGAGCCGAGAGGACCGGATGAAGGAGCTGGCGCGGACCAACGACATGGTGCTGCTCGGGGCCATGGAGGCCCTGCTCGAGGCCGCCGACATCGGCCACATGGTGGCGGATGCCCACATCAGCGCCCTCGAAGGCTCCATCGGCATCCTGCCGCGCCGCCTCCTGGTGCTCGACGACGACGCGCCCCGCGCCCGGCGCCTGCTCAGCGACGCCGGCTGGGCCTATGCGCTGCTGGATCCGGACTGAGGCGCGCCATGGCTACGCTGCCGCCCGGCACCACCACCTGCGATCGCGTGCTCGGCGGCCGCCCACCACCTATGTGGGGCATCCGCTGCTG
>NZ_JBNFNU010000384.1:0-4071 GCF_057364445.1 Xanthobacter sp. BG11Y11_SDJG | reverse complement strand
GTCCATCTCAGCGAGGGTGGCGACGCTGGCAAGCAGGCCCGCGCGCGCGGCGCGGGAGGGGGTCGACGAGGCCGCCCGCGGCGCCGATGGTCGGCGACCGTCTCGCACAGCCAGTCCCAGGCCTCGCGCTCGGCGGGGCCGGCGGTCTTCTCCACCGCCACGGAGAGGTAGTTCATCTCCCGGTCCACCCGCTCCGGGTCGAGCATGTGCAGGCGCGACACCAGGATCGCGCCTTCCACCACCGCCGCCACGGCGCGGTTGAGGCCGAGGAAGGGGGCGTGGCTTTCCCTGTGCACCACGCGGCAGAAGAAGCGCGGCCGCACCGTGTCCTCCTCCACCCGCGTCACCTCGAACTCCTCGTGCGCCAGCGCCGCCTCCAGCCGCGCCCCGGCGATGCGGCGCGCGGGCACGGTGGGCCAGGAGCGGTGGCGGCCGGTGATGCAGCCGGCGAAGATGCGCGCGTCGTCGGTGAGGTTGACGACCCCGGCCTGCGCCGCCAGCAGGTTGTCCAGCGTGCGCGAGGGCCGGAACGGCTGCAGCAGATAGCCGCCCTCCACCACGCTCGCACCCATGGGCGCGACGTGCGGCTCGCCGAGCGGCGAGAGCGTGGTGACGATGGTCTCGCGGATCACTCGGCGTCGTCCTTCGCGTCGCCCGCGGGGGCCGGGGTTGCGGCGGAAAGCGTCGGCCCCGCTTGGTCGAAAGTCAATCGATGGGCGGTTTCGGCGCCCGATCCGGTCGCGGCGGCGACGCCCCAGGCGAGCGGCGCGTCCTGCGCATAGCGCTTGCCGAGGCGGTAGGCGATCTCGGCGCGGGCGGTCTCGACGCCCAGATAGAAGGCATGGGCGCCGTCGCGCTCCACCTTCAGGTGCGGGAACAGCGCGAACGGGTCCTCGCCCACATGGTGACCGTCCCGATTGTAGGCATGGATGCCGTCATCGGTGACCTCGATGCGGAAGTTGCGGTCGCGCACCTCGGCGGCGAGGCGCGCCACCTCCTGCGGCGTGGTGGCGAACGGCGCCCGGTCCCGCAGTGCCATCAGCCCGCCGCCGAACCCTTGGGGCAGGGCGCCCGCCTCCCGCGCGGCGAAGAACTCGCGCCGCGCCCGGTCGAACTCCTTCACCGCCGTGCGGCAGTGCGGGCTCACCTGCACCGCCAGAACGGCATTGAGGCGCAGCTCGGAGATGATGCCCATGAGCACCGCATTGATGCCGGTGGTGTCGGCGTCGGTCAGCTCGGTGACATTGCCGATGCCCATGAGGATGGGGATGTCCGGCTTCAGGCGCCGGAGCTCCGCATAGCGCAGCAGCGAGGCGGTGAAGCCGAAATGGATCGGATCGAGGATCGGATCGGCGAGGAAAGGGCGGCCCATGGCCTCGCAGGCCTCCACCGCGCGCAGGAGCGAGGCGAGATCGCCCGGGGTCGCCGGCACGAGGACGGGCACCGCCGGCCCGTCCTTCAGCACGTCGAGCGTCGTCTCGCTGAGGCTGAGCAGGAAGTCGGCGCCGGCCCGGTTGGCGCGGACGAGGTCATCGGCCGAAAAGCTGTCGATGCTCACCTTGAGCCCGTCCGCCTTGAGCGCGGCGATGGCCTCTTCCAGATGCGGGAACGGCTCATCCGGCAGCGCGCCGAGGTCGATCACGTCCGCCCCGTCGGCCGCGAGGGCGCGGGCGCGGACGAGAATGTCGGCGACGGCGAGGCGCGGGGCGTCGACGATCTCGGCGAAGAGGGTCACGTCCTGGCGCGAGAGGTCCGGCGCCTTGCCGCCGCGGCCGAAGAAGCCGGGAATGTCGGCGGCTTCCTCGGGGCCGCGCTCGAACGGCACGCCGAAGCGCGCGGCCAGCCGGTCGAGGTCGCCGCGGAAGCGGCCTGGCATCAGCACCCGGTCGGTTCCGGCGGGCAAAGCCAGGCGCCGCTCGACGATCTGCGTCGTCATCAGCGCCGCCACCTTCACGCCGATGTTCAGCACCACGGGCTGGAGCGCGGCGTCGGAGATGGCGTCGGCGATCCGCGCGAGGCGCGGCTCGGCGAGCGAGCCGGTGAGGAGGACGACGCGCTCCGCCATGGCGTCAGCCCAGCGCCTGCGCCAGCTGCGCCTGGCGGCGGGCGATGGCGGCTTTCAGGTCGGCGAGGCTCTCGGCCACCGAGGTGGCCTCGAACCCCTTGAGCTTCTCCGTGTTCTCCAGGTCGATGCGGCGCGGGAACACCTTCACCAGCCCGCCCGGCGCCAGGGAGAGCATTTCGGGGGCTGTGTCGCAGGCGAAGACGATGGCGGGCACGCGGCACTTGCCCGCCTGGGCGAAGCAATTGGTGACGAGGGTGTCGGAGATGCCCAGCACCGCCTTCGCCACCGTATTGGAGGAAGCCGGCGCCACCACCAGCGTGTGGTAGTGGCCGTCATAGAAGCGCCCCACGGGCGCCGCCGAAGCGGTGCGGTCACGATAGATGCCGGTGCCCTCGGGCAGCGCCTGCTTGTACATGCGCAGCACCTCCTCGCGCCGCCGAGACGAACAGGTCCACCGCGCCGAGTTCGCCGATCATTGCGATGCACTCGGTGAAGAAGTGGCCGGAGCCGGACAGGGCCCAGGCCCAGCGCGGGGCAAAGGAGGCGTCGCTCATCAAAGGTCCATCCCGGCGCCGGTGGCGAGCGCCGCTGCGAGGCGGACGGAATCGTCCGCGTTCACCAGGACAATAGTGCCCGCGAAGCCGGATGCCATGTGCGGAAAGGCGCGATCGACCGTGCCGGCTGCCGCCAGCGCCTCCAGGTGGTCGCCATGGACCGGCTGCGCCGGCACGGTCGCGCCGGGCGCCTTCACAAGGACGAGCCGCGCGGCACCGAGCCGGCGCGCGAGCCACAGCGCGAGGCTGTCCGAGGTCACGTCCCAGCTTTCGGCGACATCGGGCGCGCCGATGAGCATGGCGGCAGGGAACCAGAGCGCGGCGCCGCGCGCGGCGCCGTCAGCGCGCTTTCGCTGCGGCAGGGCGCCAGCGTGGGCATGAGGTCTGCCAGCGCATAAGCGGACTGCTCCATGGCGAGGATCGCCATGGCGTGGCATGCGGCGTCGGACAGGCCGAGCCGCGGCTGAGCGTCGCGCACCGCGTCGGCGAAGGCGCCGCCGCCGGGCACCAGGATCGCCCGGCGCTCGGCGGCAAGCCGTTGCAGCAACGCACGCGGCGCCGCCCCGCCGAGGAGGCTGCCGCCGATCTTCACGATCACGGGGGAGTGGCGGATTGGGCCCACAGGTCGCATCCTCGGTCAGTCTGGAACCATGCTAAAGCCCTCGGCGACCCTCCGGCACATCCCCCTGTGTCCGGAGCCCTTCCCATTGGACATAAGTTCAAATATTCATATTGTTGAATAGCAAATGGGAGGGGCCGCAGAACGGTCCGCCGCAAGGAGAGAGGAAACCGAACATGCGTCTCATTCTGGCCTCCGTCGCCGTCATCGCCATCACGGGCTCGGCGCTCGCCCAGGACGCGCCGAAGACCGAGGCGGCGCCCGCCGCAGCCGCCGGCGCTCCCGATCTGGCGAAGGGAGAGAATGCGTTCAAGAAGTGCATGGCCTGCCACGCCGTCGGTCCGGGCGCCAAGGCCAAGGTCGGCCCGCCGCTGAACGGCATCGTCGGCGCCAAGTGGGCGCATTTCGAGGGCTATGCCTATTCCCAGGACATCAAGGACGGCGCCGCCGCCGGCAAGGTGTGGGACGACGCCAACCTGAACGCCTATCTGACCAATCCGAAGTCGCTCGCCCCCAAGGGCAAGATGGCCTTCGCCGGCATCAAGAGCGAGACCGAGCGCGCCGACCTCATCGCCTATCTCGCGCAGTTCGATCTCGAGGGCAACAAGAAGTAGCGCGCCCAAGTGATGCCCTAAGTGATGCGGCCGGTCCGGGTCCGTTCACCAGATTGGGTGATGACGATCCGGACTTGATATGCCAGCTACGGGAACTGCGCCGGTCAGGCGAACGAAGGCATGGGGGGTGCCTTCGGGGCGGTGCCTCGCGGGGCACCGGCCCTTCGGGCCGCCCTTGCGGGCGCCGGACCGGCGCATCGGGTCTGCGGCGCCGGGGCC
>NZ_JBNFNU010000383.1:0-4077 GCF_057364445.1 Xanthobacter sp. BG11Y11_SDJG | reverse complement strand
AAGGGCGGGGCCGGCGCCATGGCGGGATGGGCGAGGTCGCAGACCTGATCGTCCGCCCCCGCGCCGTCGCCCTTCAGCACGCCCGCGCGCGCCGTTCCATCTCCGGAAGGTGACGAAGCGCATGGCGTCAGCCCACCCGGTAGCGGTCGATGACCGAACGGTCGATCTCGATGCCGAGGCCGGGGCCGGTGGGGATCTTCACCCGGCCGCGCTCCTGCACGATGGGCTCCTTGGCGAGATGGTCGCGGAACGGGTTCTCGCACTGCTCGAACTCCAGCAGCGGCTCGAAGGGGAACAGGCTCGGCGGCTGGTCCGCGAGGGAACCGAGGAAGTGCAGCGTCGCCGCGATGCCCACCGCCGAGCCCCAGGCGTGGGGCACGCACTCCACGCCGTGGGTGGAGGCGAGCGCGGCGATCTTCTTGCACTCGGAGAGGCCGCCCGCGGCGCACACGTCCGGCTGCACGATGTCCATGGCCTTGCGCACGATGGCGTCGCGGAAGCCCCAGCGGGTGAACTCGTTCTCGCCGCCGGCCACCGCCATGTCGAGGGCGCGGGCCACCTCCACATAGCCGTCGATGTCCTCCGGCGAGATGGGCTCCTCGAACCACTCGATGTCCAGCTCTTCGAGCTTGCGGCCGAGGCGGATGGCGACCGGCACCGAGAAGGCGTGGTTCGCGTCCACCATCAGGCGGATGTCTGGGCCGACCGCGTCACGCACCGCCTTCACGCGCTCGTAGTCCTTGTGGATGTTGCCGAGGCCGATCTTCATCTTGATGGCCTTGAAGCCCTCGTCCACGTAGCCGGTGGCTTCCTCCACCGCCTCGCCCACCAGATTGTCGAAGTCGATGAAATAGAGGCCGGTGGCGTAGCAGTCCACCTCGGTGCGGAAGGCGCCGCCGAGCAGCTTGTGCACCGGCTTGCCGCAGCTCTTGCCGACGATGTCCCAAAGCGCGATGTCGATGCCGCTGATGGCGGCAATCGACATGCCCTTGTTCCCGTAGTCCTTGATGCGGTTGTAGAGGTCTTCCCAGATCACCTCCACGTCGAACGGGTCGCGGCCGACGATGCGGGGGCCGAACTGGGTCTCGATGAAGGCCTTGGCCACGGCCGAGGGGCCGTAGCATTCGCCCCAGCCGACGATGCCGTCGGCGGTCTCGATCTCCACGAGGCAGGTGCCGCGCGTCTTGTAGAGCCAGCCCCGCGAGGAGGTGAAGGGCTTCTCCACCGGGGAGGACATCACATGGGCCTTGACGGACTTGATGACGCTCACGACGCGCTCTTTCTGTTCGCAACGGACGGACGGGGAGGGGCAGGCGATGTGACGAGCCTACCCGCGAAACGGGGGCGCGGGCCGGCGCGTTGCCGGCCCGGAGCCGAGGGCGGGACGGTCAGTCCTTGCCCTTGAACACCTGGGTCGCGACGGAATTCAGCGACTTCTGGACGTCGTTCACTTCCTTGTCGAGCGCATCGCCGGTCAGGTCGTCCACCAGCACGCCGTTCTCGGCCGCGAAGGCCTTGAAGCGCGGGTCCTGGATCGACTTGCGGAAGGCGTCGACCAGGGTCTTGCGCACCGCCGGGGGCATGTTCGCCGGGCCCACCACATAGGCCATCTGCACCACCGGGCCGTAGGGGAACACGTCGAAGCCCTTCTCCTTCATGGTCGGCACGTCGGGGAAGACGTCGAGGCGCTCGTTGGCGAACACGGCGATCGGCCGCACCTGGCCGGCCTTGATCTGGCTGATGCTCTCCGACGGCTTCAGCACGCCCGCGTCCACCTGGCCGCCGGCGAGATCGACGATCACCTTGGCGCCGCCGGGATAGGGCACGTTCACATAGTCCACGCCCGCCGCCTTGGCGGTCATGGTCGCGAAGATGTGGTTGATGTTGTAGCTGCCCGGGGTGCCGATGGTGACCTTGCCCGGGTTCGCCTTCATCTGCGCCACGAAGGCGTCGATGTCCTTGGGGCCGTTGGTGTTCACCAGCAACATCAGCGGGTCGCTGGAGATGCGGGCGATGCCGGAAAACTGGTCGTTGCGCAGCGGCGTCTTGCCCTGGGCGATCATGGACAGGGTCGACGAGGTGCCCATGCCCAGCGTGTAGCCGTCCGGCGCGGCGCTGGCGACGCGGCCCATGCCGATGGTGCCGGTGCCGCCGGGCACGTTGTCGACGATGATGTTCACGCCGTTCTCGGCGAGGATCGGCGCCAGCTTGCGCGCCGCGATGTCGTTCGAGCCGCCCGCGTTCCACGGCACGATGAGGCGCACCTCGCGCGAGGGGAACTTGTCCTGGGCCGCCGCGGGCGCGGCGGAAAGAATCATGGCTGCCGCAGCGGCCGACGCGACGCGAAGGAACATGGCGCTTCTCCCGTTGTGTTATTTGTTATAACAAACGACATGTGATGGACTTGTCAACGGTGATCTGGAATGGTCCGCTGATCGCAAGGAGGCGACCCCGTGAACCTTGCCGACCAGAACCTCTCCCGGATCGCCCGCGAGCCGCTGTGGGACCGCGCCCATGCCCAGCTGCGCGAGGCGCTGCTGGCGGGCCGCTTCGAGCCCGGCAGCGCGCTGGTGCTGCGCCAGCTTGCGGAGACCTTCGGCACCTCCATCACGCCGGTGCGCGATGCCGTTTCCCGGCTCGTGGCGCAGGGGGTTCTGGACCAGGGACCGCGCAATTCCGCCCTCGTGCCGGACCTGCGGTCCAGCGCGCTGACCGATCTCATGGTGGTGCGCACCGAGCTTGAGGGCCGGGCGACCCGCGAGGCCGCAGCGAAGGCGCGCGCCGCCGACGTGGACGCGCTGGAGACGCTGCTGGCGGACATGCGCCGCATGATCGAGAAGCGCCGGCTCGACACCTATCTCGACATCCACCGGCGCTTCCATTTCGGCATCTATGCCCTGGCCGGCATCCCCATCCTTCTGGAGATGATCGAGAATCTGTGGCTGCGCTGCGGGCCCATCCTGTCCTTCGTGGTGCCGCAATACGTGGTGTCGCTGAAGGGCACCGACCACCACCGGGCCGCGCTCGACGCCATCCGCCTGAAGGACGGCACGCGCGCCGAGGCGGAGATCGTCGCCGACATCGAGGAGGCCGGCGCCTATCTGCTCCAGCCTCGCCGACGGCACCGGCCGCATCCGCCGGCCCGCCGAAGCCGGGACGGGCGGCGCACGCCCGGCTGCCGCAGCGGGTCCTGTTTAGACGGCGCGCGCCACGCGCCGGCTCAGCCCGCCGCCTCGACCACCACCGGGTGGTGCGCACTCTCGTTCACGCGCAGGCTGAACAGGTCCGGCCGTGCATAGTGGCCGACCGGGTCGAAATCCAGCCGGGCGCCGAGCAGGTCGTCGAGGTCGATCTCCGCGGTGAGGATGCCCTCCTCGTCCAGCAGCGGGCCGGCCAGCACGTCGCCGAGCGGGCCGACGATCACCGAGCGGCCGTGCATCATCCATTCGCTGGGCTGGGCGTCGATGCGGCTCGCATAGTCCTCGGGGAAATCCGAGCGGCGCATCACCTGGCAGGCGCTGATGACGAAGCAGCGGCCCTCCATGGCCACATGGCGCATGGTGGGGATCCAGCTCTCGCGGTCGTCGGCGGTGGGCGCGGCCCAGATCTCCACGCCCTTGGCATAATAGGCGGCGCGCATCAGCGGCATGTAGTGCTCCCAGCAGATGGCGCCGCCGAGCTTGCCGAACGGCGTGTCCACCACCGAGAGCGTCGAGCCGTCGCCGAAGCCCCACACCAGGCGCTCGGCGCCGGTGGGCATCACCTTGCGGTGCTTGGCGAGCAGGCCCTGCGGGCCGAGATAGAGCGCCGTGCAATAGAGCGTGCCGCCGTCGCGCTCCATCACGCCCACCACCGCATAGATGTCGTGGGCGGCGCAGGCGGCGACGAGCTGGTCCACCTCCGGCCCCGGCACGGGGATGGCGCCGCGCACGTAGCGGGCGAAGTCGGCGCGGCCTTTCCGGGCCGTGCGGGCGGCGACGCAGCAGCCGAAGTCGAGCCCCCTTGGGGATAGCCGCCGATGAACGCTTCGGGGGGAACACCGCCAGCCTGGCGCCGGTGGCGGCCGCCGCGGCGATG
>NZ_JBNFNU010000382.1:0-4086 GCF_057364445.1 Xanthobacter sp. BG11Y11_SDJG | reverse complement strand
CGCCCTCGCGCTCGCGGCCGAGCCTCGCGAAGGCGGGCGAGGGGCCGGCGGTGGTGCGCCGCTTCCGGCGCGCCGCATGAACGGCCGCACATGCGCGCACACCACCGCAAGATCCTCGGCATCAAGGTTCGGCCGCTCGCGCGCGGCGAGATCTAGCAGCGCCCGCGCGCCGGCGGCGGTGGTGGTCTGGGTCCTGATGGCGGCGGCAAGGCAGGCAATGTCGGCTTCCACCGCCGCGCCGGCCTGCGCGTCGATCGCCAGGAGTTCGGGCGCGGTGGAGCCGATGCCGAGGCGCTGCTCGGCCTCGGCCTGCTGCCTTGCCCACCGCCAGGAGGCGGCCGCGGGCCTCCTCGAAGGCGCCGAGCGCGGCGAGGAAGGGATCGGTGCGCTCGGTGCGCAAGGTCGCCGAGCTCATGGTGCGCCCCGCCTCGCTGGTGCCGGCCGCGCCGATGGCGGCCAGGATGCCGGCGCAGCGGTCTTGCGCCGACTGCACCAGCGGCATGAGGCTGCGCGGGTTCCCGCCCTCATCGTCCAGGCCGCGCACCGCCAGTTCCAGGCCTTCCAGATGCAGGCGCAGATAGTCGAGTTCGGTTTCCAGGTCGGTGCGCGCGAGGCGCTCGATCCGGCCCGCATCGCCCATGCGCAGCTGCGCATTGAGCGTGCGGGGGCGTTCGCCGCGGGCTGCGGCGGTGGTCTTGCCCATGGGGTGCTCTCCTTCGGTGGATAGGGTGCCTCAGGCGGCCATGCCTGCGGCGGCTTCAAGGGTGCGCAGTTGGGCCGCCAGTTCGGCGGCCTCGTGGGCGTGGCGCGGGCTGCTGCCGTAGTGGACGCGGTTGTGGTGTGCCTCGCGGATCGTCGCGATCCGGGCGATGAGGGCCGCTGGCGGCAGGGCGGCGGCGGCCGCGATGGCCTTTTCCTCGCGCCAGGCCTCGCGCATGGCGAGGCTCATGGCGTGGCGCGGCAGGCGGCGGTAGATGCAGCCCACCCCGCCCAATTGGCTGCGGAAGAGATGCCAGGCGCGGCGCATGAGGCGGCGGCGGTCGATGGTGTGGGGCATGGCGCCGTCTCCGCTCAGGCGCCGCGGCCCGCGGTCTCGGCCGCGAGCAGCGCCTCGAGGTTGGCGACGCGCATGAGGTCGCGCTGCGGTGCTTGGCGGCGCTCCAGTTGCGGGGCTCGCCGGCGCGGCTGTAGCGCGCGGCCCGCACGCGGGCGCACTCCAGCGCGGACGTGATGATGCGGATGGCTTGCGTGCGCGAGGCGCCGAAGGGCACTGCGGCCCAGCGCTGGATATCGGCATAGGCCGTGACCGGGGCATCCTTGGCATCGGCCCAGGCCTGCCGCAGGAAGCCGGCGAAGACGGCGCGGCTGAAGCGCTGCATGGAGACGCGGAAGAGGCCCCAGGCCCGGCGCATCACTTTCGCGGTTTCGATCTTGGCCATGGCTTGCTCCTCAGGGGATATTTCGTTATCCCTAAGGTCTAATATCCGATGCGCGATGTCAATGCCTGAGGCATATTTTATTAACCCTGAGGGATATATTTATGCTAGCCGAGCAAATCCGGGCCGCCCGTTCACTCCTTCGATGGGAACAGAAGGATCTAGCCGAACGATCGGGCGTGTCCCTGCCCTCGATAAAGCGACTGGAGGGTATGACCGGCCCGCTGTTGGCCACGCGCCTCGGCACGCTGGATGCCATCCGCCGAGCCTTTGAAGCCGGCGGCGTCACCTTCATCGCCGAAGGGGAGGCGTCGCCCTCCGGTGGCCCGGGCGTGCGCCTCGGCGCCGGAGCGGCAGGCGCGGCCGAGGACTGAGGAGCCCTCGCATGTCGTGGATCGAGGGCGCGCGGCCCCATTACTTCGCCCGGCTTGAGCGGGAAGGCCCCTGGTGGAGCGTCGATTTCCGGGACTGCCCCGGCTGCCTCACCTCGGCCGCGGCCGAAGGGAAGCATTGCGCATGGCCGCGGACGCGCTCGCCGCCTGGTGCGCGAACATCCCGCCCATGAAGCTGCCCAAGCCCACCGGCGCCGCCCCGGGCGAAGTGCTCATCGCGGCGCGCTTCAGCCGTTCACCGGGCCTGACATGGTGGGGCGGCACCCGCATTGCCGCGCCGCTGGCGTCCTATTGGCGGGACAAGGCGAGGGGGTGGCGGTGACACAGCCGAAAGAGCCACCCGCCGCACTGCGCCATTGGACAGTGGATCAAGCGCTTTGGTGGATACACGAAGGGCGCGAGCTTGAAGATCCCGTGCGCGGTGGTCCGCACCGCGCGCCCGAAAATATCGAGCGGCTGCATGACTGCCTTAAGCAGGGACGGCTCATTGCGGGTGCGGTAATTGCCGGCCGGTACGAAGACCTGCGCCCCGTTGAATGGATGAGCCTCGAGTTCGCCAGTGATTATTCTGGCGTGGGCTTTGCAGACGACATGTTTTGCGACGATACATTCTGCGAGCCCTTGGTTGTGCGCTCCATTCGAATCTATCCTCGCAGTCAAATCGCGGGCCGCAGCCTGGCCGCGGGCGGGCTGATTTCATGCTCAGAGGGCCACGTCGAAGGGCACCATGCCGTCATCGACGATGTGCTCTTCCCGGCGGATCAGGTGCGCGCCTGTTTTCCGCCGCCAAGTCAGGCGGACAGTATGCAGGTTTCAGAGTGCGCCGGTTTGGCCGAGCAGGTGCCTGCTGCGACCGCCGCAACAAAGGGGGCCGGCCTGCGGTTTTCCGGTGGGATGAAATTATCGATCAGTTCCTGGTTGATTCCGGCAGGTTGGGCACCCAAGACGAGCTGATAGCGCTGATCGGGGAGGCTGCTGCGCGAGCGGGGCTTGGTGCTCCACCCGCCCCGTCTATCCTCTATCATTTTAATAGAACATATCCCAATTTCCTGGCTTCTGTCTCTCAAAGATTCGATTTTCATCCTCAAAGTAGCGGTGCGATCTATGATAGCGGTCAATGGAATAAAATATTAGACCACTTCATGATAAGAATTGGTGCTCCAGATACACAGGCCGAACTCGTGCGCCGTGTTCAGCGCGCGGCGATAGAAACAAAGCAAGAGGAGCCGGACTCGCGGACAATCCGCGATTACTTCAGAAAGCGCTTTCCTGCATTCCTATTGGAATCGAAATCGGGGACTCATGGGTAATGGGGAAACTGGTTTTCCCACCCAGTTTCCCCACGTTGTCCCTCTCTGCGCTGGATAAAGGCGTGAGCAGATAGCCCCTGATTGCCGGGCTTTTCCGGCATGAAAGGGAGCCTTCTGGCGATGAACGACAATGACAGAGGCGCCGTTGCTGCGCCTCACTTCGTCCCCCTGATCGACACGTCCGGCGCGGCCAAACTGCTCGGCCTCGCGCCGATCACGCTGGCGAAGCTGCGCGTGACCGGAGGCGGGCCTGCGTACGTCCAGCTCGGCCGCGCAATTCGCTACAAGCCGACGGAGGTCATGGCCTGGGCTGAGGCCCGCGCCTGCCGCTCCACATCAGACGCGGCGGTGCGCGGCACCGCCACCGCCGCCCACCGCACCGAGGGGGAGGCCGCCTGATGAGCCGCCCCCGCACCGCTTTCCTTCTTTCTGAGCTGGAAATGGCTCGCTTCCTCAAACTGGTGCAGGACAGCCCAAATGGGCGCGTGCGCTGGACGCGCGCGCCGCGAGCAGCTCCATGCGGCAGGCGTTGTTTCCGATGGGCGCCGAATTCCTCGCCGCGCTCGCGCCCATGACGCGCCGGGATGACGGGCGCTATGCGCTCGCGGCGCCGCTGGAGGCCCGCTGCTGGCCAGAGGGCGCCGAGGCCACCGCCGACACGCGCTTCGCCCCCGGCGAGGTGCGCGTCGCGCCTCTCACGGGCACGTGGGAGGACGGGAACGCCTGCCGCGCCGGCTTCGCTTGGGCCGCCGCGGTGGCCGGCCGGATCTGGCGGCGACCGGGCGATGGTTGCGACGCCCTCGAAGCTGGCCTGCGGCTTCTCGGCCTCATGTGCCTCGCCATGCTCCAGCAGCGCGACATCGAGCGCGGCCGCGCGCCCGATGACGAGGAAGCCGCGCCGGCGGATGCGGTGGTCACGGCGCAGCCGGCGGAGCCCCCAGGCGGCGG
>NZ_JBNFNU010000381.1:0-4093 GCF_057364445.1 Xanthobacter sp. BG11Y11_SDJG | reverse complement strand
ATACGGAGGCAAGCACACACGCGGCCATAGCCGCGCGCGACCATGCCCGGCAGCACCGCGTGCAGGCCCAGCATGGGCCCGTCGAGGCACACGCTCAGCATCCGCTTCCAGTCCGCCGGCTCGAGTCCAGGAACAGCTTGTCGTCCAGCACCGCGGCGCTGTTGACGAAGATGGAGAGCGGCCCGAGCGCGCCCTCCGCCTTCGCCACCATGGCGGCGACGTCCTCCGCTTGGGTGATGTCGCAGCCGATGCCGATGGCGCCGGGCAGCTTGGCGGCGGCGGCCTCGGCCGCCGCGGCGTCGATGTCGGCGAGGGCGAGACGGTTCTTCTCCAGGAGCTTTCTGGTCGCCGGCGCCGGGCCGATGCCCATGATGCGCGGCGGCACCCCCGCCTGCACCACCGACACCATGCGGGCGCGCGGCGTGAGGCCATACTTGCGGGCCGCCGCCGCCGAGGCGAGGATCAGCGCGCCCGCCCCGTCATTGACGCCGGAGGCGTTGCCGGCGGTCACGGTGCCGCCCTCCTTGCGGAACGGCGCCCTGAGGGCGGCGAGCTGCTCCAGGGTGGTGTCGCGCGGGTGCTCGTCCTTCTCCACGCGGACGAGCGCGCCCTTCTTGCCCTTGATCTCGACCGGAGCGATCTCCCGGTCGAAGAAGCCGCTGTCCTGCGCCGCGCGGGTGCGCTGCTGGGAGCGATAGGCGAACAGGTCCTGGTCGGCGCGCGAGACCTGGAAGTCCTCGGCCACGTTCTCGCCGGTCTCGGGCATGGAATCGACGCCGTACTGCGCCTTCATCAGCGGGTTCACGAAGCGCCAGCCGATGGTGGTGTCGAAGATCTCCGCCTGGCGCGCGAACGCTTCCGCCGCCTTGCCCATGACGAAGGGCGCGCGGGTCATGCTCTCCACGCCGCCGGCGATCACGAGGTCGGCGTCGCCGGTCATGATCGCCCGCGCGCCGATGCCCACCGCGTCGAGCCCCGAGCCGCACAGGCGGTTCACCGTGGTGCCGGGGGCGCTGGCCGGCAGTCCGGCGAGCAGCGCGGCCATGCGCGCCACGTTGCGGTTGTCCTCTCCCGCCTGGTTGGCGCAGCCGAACACCACGTCGTCCAGCGCCTCCCAGTCGACGCCCGCATTGCGCTCCATCAGGACGCGGATGGGATGGGCGGCGAGATCGTCCGTCCGCACGTCCTTCAGCACGCCCGCATAGCGGCCGATGGGCGTGCGCGCGAAATCGCAGATATAGGCGTCGTTCATCGCGTCCTCCGTGCGCAGGCGGGCGCCGCGCGCTCAGTTCTTGATCTTCTGCAGCAGTTCGCGGGCGATGATGAGCTGCTGGATCTGGGTGGTGCCCTCATAAAGGCGGAACAGCCGCACGTCTCGGAAGAAACGCTCAACGGCATATTCCGACATGTAGCCGGCACCGCCGTGGATCTGCACCGCGCGGTCGGCGACCCGGCCCACCATCTCGGAAGCGAACATCTTGCAGGCCGAGGCCTCGATGGTGACGTTCTCGCCGGCATCGCGCCGGCGCGCGGCATCGAGCACCATGGAGCGGGCGGCGTAGGTCTCCGCATAGCTGTCCGCGAGCAGCGCCTGCACCAGCTGGAACTCGGCGATGGGCCGGCCGAACTGCTGGCGCTCGCATGCATAGGCGGCGCTCAGCTCGATGAGCCGCGTCGCCGCGCCCACGCAGACGGCGGAGATGTGCAGACGCCCCTTGTCGAGCACCCGCATGGCGACCCTGAAGCCCTGGCCCTCGGCGCCGACGAGCGCATCGGCGGGGACGACGCAGTCCTCGAACATCACGTCGCTGGTGTGGGCGCCGCGCTGGCCCATCTTGCGATCCCACGGGCCGAGCGAGAGGCCCAGCGCCTCGCGCTCCACAAGGAAGCAGGAGATGCCGCCCGCTCCCGGCGTGTCGGAGGTGCGCGCCATGACGGTATAGAGCCCGGCCTCGGGGGCGTTGGTGATGTATCGCTTGGTGCCGTTGATGACCCAGCTGCCGTCGGCGCGCCGCACCGCCCGGGTGCGCAGGGACGCGGCGTCCGACCCGGCATCGGGCTCGGTCAGGGCGAAGGACGAGACAAGCTCGCCGCTGGCGAGGCGCGGCAGGTAGCGCTGGCGCTGCGCCTCGGTGCCCGCGAGCACGATCGCCTGGGAGCCGATGCCGATATTGGTCCCAACCGCCGAGCGGAAGGCGGGCGCGGCGCGACAGAGCTCCATGACGATCTCCACCTCCTCGGCCATGCCGAGGCCGAGGCCGCCCCACTCCTGCGGGATCGACAGGCCGAACAGTCCGAGCTCGCGCATCTGCGAAAGGATGGCCGGATCGATGACGTCGCTCTCCGCCACCGCCGGCTCGGCCGGGATCAGCCGCTCGTCCACGAAGCGGCGGACGGTGTCCTTGAGCAGGGTGAAGGTTTCATGATCCAGCGCCACCGGTACCCTCCCCGAGATGCCGCGCTTGCTCGCATGCGCGCCGACCGGCGTGCACGACAATTCGGGCCGGACACCCCGTTCTCCATCTCCGCGCGAGCCGCCGATCCAGCGACAAAGCGCGTGGATCTGCACGGATCTCGCTCCGGCCGGAAGGGGTATCGGAGTTTCCCCGACAAGTCCAGATTCTAATCCATTATGCGGAACGCATTTTTATTTTCTTGATTTCGATCCGGCCGGATTATCAGTTTGTCAGCGCGCCGCCCCAGCCGGAAGGATGCTCCGTGTCTCTCAAGAAGCTGATCGACCCCGCCTCCATCGCCATCGTCGGCGTCTCCACCAAGAAGGCCACGTTCCAGGTGGGCGGGCGCGCGATCTTCGATCACCTGCGGCTGCACGGCTACGACCAGCGCATCGATCTGGTGACCCGCGAGAAGGCGGTGATCGATGGCGTCGAGACCGTCACCAGCCTCCGCGAGTTGTCCCATGTTCCGGACTGCGTGGTGATCTCGGTGCCGGCCGACGACGTCTACGCCACGGTGGAAGAGGCGCTCGGCCTCGGGGTGCGGGCGTTCGTGGTCATCACCGGCGGGTTCTCGGAATCCGGCGAGGAGGGCGCCGCCAAGCAGGCGCGCCTCGCCGCGCTGGTGCGCAGCCACGGCGCGGCCATGCTTGGACCGAACACCACCGGCTTCGTCAATCTCGGCCGGCGCGTCGCCCTGAGCTCCACCAGCCGCATCACCGCCAGCCTGCCGCGCCGGGCGTGGTGGGCCTCGTGGTGCAGAGCGGGGCGCTCGGCAGCGCGCTGATGGAGGAGGCCGAGCGCGCCGGCATCGGCCTCAGCCACGTCATCTCCACGGGAAACGAGGCGGCGACCGGCCTCGCGGACTTCGTGCAGTTCCTGGTCGACGACCCGGCGACGCGCGCCATCGCGCTCTATGTGGAGGGCATCCGCGAGAGCGGCCGGCTGCTGGCGGCCGCGCGCAGCGCCCATGCCGCCGGCAAGCCGGTGGCGCTCTACAAGGCTGGCCGCTCGGAGGCAGGCAGGCGCACCGCCGCCGGCCATACCGGCGCGCTGGTCGGCGAGCGCGGCGCCTACGAGGCGGCGGTGCGCCAGCTCGGCTGGGTGGATGTCGCCGCCATCGAGGACCTGCTGCCGGTGGCGCAATATGTGGCGACCGCCTGCGCCACCCGCAGCCTTGGCATCCTCACCGTTTTCCGGCGGCTATGGCGGCTGCGTCGCCGACGCGCTGGAGAGCAGCGGCGCCGTGTCCCTTCCCGCGCCCGGGGAGGCCACCGTGGCGCGCATGCGGGCCGACATCCCGGCGTTCCTGTCCACCAGGAACCCAGTGGACATCGCCGGCACGCCGTTCCGCCGTCCCGAGGGCTTCGCCACCTGCCTCGACGCCTTCGCGGACGATCCCGCCTTCGACGGCATCGCGGTCGCCAATACCCCCATCGTGCCGCCCTGGGCGGAGAACGTGGCCGATGCGATGATCGCCGCCAGCCGGCGCACCGGCAAGCCGATCTCGCTGGTCTCGCCCGCGGAGATCTTCAACGGCGCCGCGCTCGGGCGGCTGCGGCGCGAGGGCGTGCCGGTCTTCACCCGCATCGACACCTTCGTGGCGGCGGTGGCCGGTGCGGCGGTGGCCGACGCGG
>NZ_JBNFNU010000380.1:0-4108 GCF_057364445.1 Xanthobacter sp. BG11Y11_SDJG | reverse complement strand
CGCCCAGCCGGCCGGACTGGAGCAGCGCCAGCACCAGCAGCCGGGCCGCCTCGAACGCCTCCGGCGAGGCTTTCAGCAGGCTGCGGTAGAGCGCGATCGCCTCGTCGACGCCGCCCGCTTTGGTGCAGGGCGCCCGCGCGGGCGAGGTCCGGCCTGATGTCCTTCGCCATGCCAACGGCTCCCGCCCCCAAGAGCCGCTCAGCTGCGGGCGCGCTGCCCGAACAGGATGGCCTGCACGTCCTTGTCCTTGGCGATGTCGACGCTGGCGCGCTCCTCGGCATTGACCTTGAAGCCGCGCTGCACCGCCGGCCGCGCCATGACGCGCTCCAGCCAGGCCTTGAAGTGCGGGAACTCCTCGATCTGGATGCCCTGGCGCTCCCACAGCTTGGCCCAGCCGACGCAGGCCATGTCGGCGATGGAATAGTCGCCCGCCAGATACTCCCGGTCGGCGAGGCGCTTGTCCATGACGCCATACAGCCGGTGCACCTCGTTGGAATAGCGCTCGATGGCGTAGGGCACCTTTTCCGGCGCATAGATGCGGAAGTGGTGCGCCTGCCCGGCCATCGGGCCGAGGCCGCCCATCTGCCAGAACAGCCACTGCTCCACCTCCACCCGCGCGCGCTCGGCAGCGGGGTAGAACTGGCCGGTCTTGCGGCCGAGATACTGGAGGATGGCGCCGCTCTCGAACACCGAGATGGGCGCGCCGTCCGGCCCCGCGGGATCGACGATGGCCGGCATCTTGTTGTTCGGCGAGACGGCGAGGAAGTCCGGCTTGAACTGGTCGCCCTTGCCGATGTTGACGAGCTTCACCTCGTAGGGAAGCCCGCACTCCTCCAGCATGATGGTGATCTTCCAGCCGTTGGGCGTGGGCCAGTAGTACAAGGCGATGGGTTGGGCTTGGTCCTGGGCCATGAAAGCTCCCTCACACGCGCGGCGCCGCCCGCTGCGGCCCGTGCCCTCAGTATTGGAACCGCCGGAGCAACAGCCGGCTCGGAACCGATCGCACCGGCTTGAACCGTTCGATGCGGAGGCCTCCCGCCGCCGCCTCGGCCTGTCAGGCAGGGGATGCCGCCGGCAGACGCTGGCCTAGAGGTAGCGACCCCGCCCCGCGCAAGCAAGGGAAGGCGCGGTGGAGGCGCCGACGTTCAGCGGCACAGCGGGTCGTCGTTGCGCAGCGGCGTCAGCTGAAGGTCGCTCCAGCGGTGCGGTTCCATGAGCGGCGACCACCATTTCATGGAAATCTCCACGGTGTTTGCCTTGGGCGGCGGCAGCAGGATCGGCAGGCCGTTGACGATGCCGGTCACGCGGGCGCAGCCGGTGGGCGGCGCGCGGGCGGCGGGCGGTACTGGAATTCATTGACGATACACCACCGGCGCCGGGATGGCGGCGCGCAGGCGTCCCGCCGAGGTGCGGTCGTCCGCCACCAGGGTCGGCCGGTCCCCGAACCGGGCCTGGATCGCCGGCTGGATCTTGTAGATCGGCTCGGCGGCCATGCAGCGCCCGCACAGGCGCGGGTCCGGCCACAGGGGCACCGCGGCGCGCACCCCGGCGATGGCCACGTTCATGGCGAGCAGCAGGCCGAGATAGATCGTCAGCCGCTCCCGCCAGCCGCCGAGCCGCTCCAGCTCGGCGAACACATAGACCGGCAGCAGCAGCAGAAAGACATGGAAATAGCGGTCGCGCAGGCTCTCCGTCCCCGCCGCGAGGGTGAAGATGAGCGTCGCCGACACGCCCACTGCCATGAGGGTGCGCAGCACCCGGCGCGGCGGGCCATAGAGGGCGTCGCGCGGCGCGCGCTCGCCGTCGGTTATAGGGCAGGAACACCACCGCCACGAGCGCCAGGAACGGCAGCACATAGCCGGCGAGGGAGGAGAGGAAGGCGTTCAGCACGCCGTCCCATCCGGCATTGGTCGCGCCCATGGTCTGCGCCGCGGCGGCGACCACGTTCTGCCGGCCCACATAGAGCGCGGCGGCATAGATGCCGAGCGGCACGGCCGCCGTGAGCAGCGTGACGAGCAGCCGCCGGTCGAGCAGCGCCCGCCGGTAGCTGGGCTCCAGCAGGCCCGCGATCACCAGCACTGCGAGAAAGGCGACGAAGCCGAACTTGCCGAGGATGCCGAGCGCGATCCACGCGCCGAGCCCGGCATAGAGCGCGGTGCTCGGCCGCCGCGTGATGGCGGTGAGCGTGAGGAAGGTGCCGGCGATGCCGACGATCATCACGTTGGAATGGGTGAGGATGCGGTGGCTGTGATAGCCGATCACCCAGATCGCCGTCAGCGAATAGACCGCCAGCGCCTGGAGGCGCGGATCGGCGATCACCTGCCGGGCGATGCGCCAGACCAGAAGCGCGCAGGCGGCCAGCAAGGCATACCGCAGCAGGGCAAACGAGAGCAGGCCGGTGCCGACGATCTGCTGGAGGCCCCACAGCAGCCAGTCGAAGAATGGCGGGTTGCGCGGAACATAAGACAGTTCCAGCGACTGGACCATGTAGCTTTCGATGGCGTCGTCCGCATTCACCGCCACTTCCAGCAGCGTGGCGATGAGCACGTGCACCAGCGCCCAGGCGAGCACGATGGCGACGACGCCCCGCGGGCGGGCCCACCACGGCACCACCGTCGCGGGTTCGGCGCCGGCCGGCGCATCCAGATGGCGCGGGTCGAGATGCTCGATATGGGTCACGTGGGGTCTCGTCCGGTCTTTGTCGGGGGCCTCTATAGACCCGCGCCGCGTGCACCGCCACCGGGGGATCAGAGCGTGGGCAGCACCGCGAAGGCCGCGCCTCCGCTTGCCGCGAGGGCAGATTCGCTGGCCTCGTGCAGCAGCAGGTCGTCGACCCGCGCGCCCGCCGGACCGGCGCGGCAGGCCTCGGCCATGGCGGCGACCACATCCGGCGGACCGCTGAAGACGGCCTCCACCGCCCCGCTGGCGCGGTTGCGCACCCAGCCCGAAAGTCCGCGCGCCCGCGCCTCATGGGCGCACCAGGCCCGATAGCCGACGCCCTGCACCCGCCCGCGCAGCATCACATGGATCACGCGGAGGCCGCGCGCCGGCTCGTGCGTCACTTGCCGCAGCCCTCGGCGGGCTTCAGCGCCTTGAACTCCGCCATGGTGCCGACGAGCGCGAACTTGCCGTAGTCGATCTTCAAGTCGCCCACCACGCCGTTGTCATAGAGCGCGAAGCTCATCACGTATTCCGGCGAGCCGCTGGTGGCGCCCGGCTCGTAATAGCTCACGGTGACGGGGAAATAGGTGCTGGCGCCGAGCGCCTCGCGGGCGACCGCCGGGACGCGCTCCGCATTGGTGGTGGCGCGGCCGATCACGGCCAGGGTTTCATAGATGCGCGCGGGGTTGCTCGAACCGTCATAGACCTTCGCCTGAAGCACCCGCTCGCCGGCCGTGCCGGCGGCGATCACCCGCGAGACGTGCTCGGTGGGCATCAGCACCTGGCCCGGGATCGTAAGGGTGGCGGGCTTCGGCTTCGTCACCACCACCTTGAGCGCGTCCGGCCCGTCGCGGGACACGTTGGCCTCGACCTCGCTGGCGCCCTCGCCGGAGGAACGGGTGGTGGCATTGAAACGGTAGGACTTGCCCTGCCCGTCCTCCCAGGCCTTGGAGGTCACTTCCTGGGTGAGGCTCTCGCCGTCGCCCGTGGTGCTCTTGCTGGTCTGGCGGGTGAGCGTGGTGAAGCCGGTGCAGGCATCGCCGGTGATCTCGTACTGGATCTCGCCGCGCATGTCCTCCAGCTGTCCGGTGGGCTTCGAGCCGTCGAGCACCAGGCGATAGGTCGCCTGATGCGCCATCAGCGGCACCGCCGCGAGCGCGGGCGCGCCGGCAAGCACCAGAAGGCCGAAGCCGAGCCCGGAGGCGATGAGGCGTGAACGAACCTGCATGTCTTGGTCTCCCCGCGCCGCGCCGCGCCGCCCGCCCCCGCACCGGCAATCCCCTGGATCGACGCCCTCCTCGCCTTCTCGGCGCCGGAGAAAGCAGGCGCCCTCCACCGGCAATCCTTGGGCCGACGCCTTCGCCCGCTCGATGATGCGCTATGCCCCCCGTCGGCTCCCCTGCGCCGTCCGCCGCCCGCAGTTCCGGCAATGCCTGGCAGGATGTGG
>NZ_JBNFNU010000379.1:0-4123 GCF_057364445.1 Xanthobacter sp. BG11Y11_SDJG | reverse complement strand
CGCCGAACGGTGACGCGCCGCAGCTCGCCCGCGACGTAGCGCGGCGCGGCCACCTGGTCGCGCACCCCCTCCCAGGCGAGGTCCGGCCGCGCCGGGGTGATGCGCGGGTCGAGGCCGGCGCTCATCGCGCCGCGCCGTAACGCTCGGCGATGAGCGCGTCGAGGGCGCGGATGGTCTGCGCCTCGCCGCCCTCGGGCCGGCCGGGACGGGTGGAGGGGTTCCAGGCGAACAGATCGAGGTGCAGCCAGGAGCCGGCCGGGGCGGCGAACTTCTCCAGGAACAAGGCGGCGGTGATGGCGCCGGCCAGCCCGCCCGAGGAGACGTTGTTGGTGTCGGCGATCTTGGAGTCCAGCATGGAGGCGTAAGGCTGCCACAGCGGCAGGCGCCACAGCGGGTCGGCCTGTGCCTGGGCATGGCGCGCAAGGTCGGCCGCGTAGCGCGTCGTCGGCGGTGAAGGCGGCGGGAAGCTGCGGGCCGAGCGCCACCCGCGCGGCGCCGGTGAGGGTGGCGAAGTCGATCAGGAGGTCCGGCTCGTCCTCGCACGCGAGCGTGAGCGCGTCGGCGAGCACCAGGCGGCCTTCCGCGTCGGTGTTGCCCACCTCCACCGACAGGCCCTTGCGGCTCGCCAGCACGTCGCCCGGCCGAAAGGCCGAGGCCGAGATGGAATTCTCCACCGCCGGGATCAGCACCTTCAGCCGCACCCGCGCACCGCGCGCCAGCAGAAGGTGGGCGAGGCCGAGGGCCGAGGCCGCTCCGCCCATGTCCTTCTTCATCAGGAGCATGGCCGAGGAGGGCTTGATATCGAGGCCGCCGGTGTCGAAGGCGACGCCCTTGCCCACCAGCGTGACCTTGGGAAGGCTTTCGTCCCCGGCGGTGATCTCGATCAGCCGCGGTGCCGAGGCCGAGGCGCGCCCCACCGCGTGGATCAGCGGGAAGTTCTGCGCCAGCAGGTCCGCGCCCCGGATCACCCGCACCGCCGCGCCGTGTTCGGCGGCGAGCGCGCGGGCGGCGTCCTCGATCTCCACCGGGCCGAGGTCGTTGGTGGGGGTATTGACGAGGTCGCGCACCAGCTCCACCGCGGCGAGGGTGCGGGCGAGGTCGTCGGCGTCCACCCCGGCCGGAACGGCGAGATGCACCTTTCGGTCCGGCGCCTTGCGGTAGCGCGCGAAGCGATAGGCGCCGAGCGCGAAGCCCAGCGCCGCGAGGCGCGGGTTCTCGAGCGCGCCTTCGAGCCGGTAGGTGCCGGCGGGCAGGATCGCGGGCAAGGTCCCGAGCGCGAACGGATCGCCGCCCGCGGCAAGGCCGAACAGCACCCCGGCGAGCCGCCCCGTCGGCGCCCGGCACCAGGCAGGTGCTTGCCGGGGGCGCCCTCGAAGCCGGCGCTCTGCGCGAACCGCCGGGCCGGCTCGGGCAGGGCGGCTTCGGCAAAGCTCGTCTTGGTGACGCACCAATGGGCCGGCTTTCGGCCGGCGCGCTCACGATCACTTCAAGCATGTCGTTGCTCCTCGCCCTGCGGGGTAGCATGCCGGCGCGCCGTTGGAGAAGCGCCTCAGGTGCCGAGCATCAGGCTGGAATAGGGATGGAGCAGAAGCCCTGCGCCGGCGAGCGCCACCGCATAGGGCAGGCTGGTCTCCATGGCCGGGGCGCCGGGGACGCCGGCCGCCTGGCGGTGCAGCCGGAAGGCGAAGGCGAGCGAAAGGCCGCCGCCGATCAGCCCGGCGATGAGCGCGAACATCGGCACCTGCACCGGATCGAGCCACAGCATCAGGGCGCCCGCGAATTTGGCGTCGCCCGCTCCGACAAGGTCCTGGGAGAACAGCGAGAAGCCGAGCGCCGTGACCGCCCCCGCCACCAGCAGGCGCAAGGAGAGGTCCGGCAGAGGCGAGACCATCACCATGGCTGCGAAGCCCGCCACCAGCGCCGCCACCAGGACGTTCGGGATGATGCGCCGGGCGATGTCGGTGCCGATCGCGGCGCACAGCACCGTGGGATAGAGGCCGACGAGGATCAGTTCCTGGAGCGCCGGGGGCGACACGCGCCGCGCCCTAGTTGCCGGCGACGGCGGCGGTCGCCTTGAGCCGGGAGAAGGTGGTCGCCACCTGCGCCAGCACGGTGACGATGGCGATGGAGAGGCCGGCCGCGATGAGCCCGTATTCCAGGGCGGTCGAGCCGTGTTCCTCTCGAATGAAGCGGGCAAAAAGGAGCTTCATCGCGTCCGATCCGGTTGTCCGTCTTCGCGACCAGTGCGCCGCGACATCGCCACGCTAGGGGGCGGCCGTTGCGGGGAGGTAAAGCGCCATTATTTGGATACCGTAGCCGGCTGGGCCTCTGCGGTAAGGGTTAACGGTCCGTCTTGCCGGCGGCGAGCGCCGTGCGGCGGAACCGGGCGCGCCGGCGTGCATTGATGCGCACGCCGCAGGGGGACTATACCGGCGCTGGATGGACGCCCGGGCCGCGCGGCCGGGGCGGAGGCGCTCATCGCGCCGCGAGCGGAGGCGGGTTGATGGGGTCGGAGACCACGGCGCGGGTATCGGAACTCTATGCGCAGAAGGTGGCGGCGGGCGACATCTCCCCCGATCCGGCGCAGGCCGAGGTGGTCGCGGCCTTCGCCCGGCTGGAACTGGAACTGCGTCAGCGCGCCATGGCGCAGAAGTCCTCGGCGCTCGGCTGGCTGTTCCACCGCCGCGCCCCTGTGCCGCCGAAGGGGCTCTATGTCTACGGCAAGGTCGGCCGCGGCAAGACCATGCTCATGGACCTGTTCTTCGCCGCGCTGCCGGCGAAGGGCAAGCGGCGCGCCCATTTCCACGAATTCATGGGCGACGTGCACGAGCGCATCTTCAAGGAGCGCGAGGCGCAGAAGAAGGGCGAGCGCAAGACCGCCGATCCCATCGCCCCGGTGGCCGCCCAGCTCGCCGACGAGGCCAAGGTGCTGTGCTTCGACGAGTTCCACGTCACCGACATCGCCGACGCCATGATCCTCGGCCGCCTGTTCGAGAAGCTGTTCGCCGACGGCGTGGTGGTGGTGGCGACCTCCAACGTCGCCCCGGACGACCTCTATGCGGGCGGGCTCAACCGGGCGCTGTTCCTGCCCTTCATCGCCGAGATCAAGCAGCGCATGGAGGTGCTGAACCTGGATTCGCGCACCGACTACCGCATGGAGAAGCTGGAGGGCGTCTCCACCTGGCACACGCCGCTCGGCCCGCAGGCGGACGCGGCGGTGAACGCCGCCTGGAGGCGCCTCGCCGGGCGGCCGGGGGTGTGCCGAGCGAGATCGTGCTGAAGGGCCGCCACCTCGCCATTCCCGCCATGGCCAACGGGGCGGCGCGCTTCTCGTTCGCCAATCTGTGCGAGGCGCCGCTCGGCCCGAATCCGGACTATCTGGCGCTGGCGCGCATGTTCCACACGGTGGTGCTGGAGCACATCCCGATCCTCGGCCCGGACCAGCGCAACGAGGCCAAGCGCTTCATCTCGCTGATCGACACGCTCTACGACGCCAACGTGAAGCTGGTCGCCTCGGCCGCCGCCGAGCCGGACGGGCTCTATCTCGGCACCGAGGGGGCGGAGGCGTTCGAGTTCGCCCGCACAGTCTCGCGGCTGCACGAGATGCGCTCCGACGAGTACCTCGCAAAGCCCCACGGCCGCGGCGATTCGACCGCCACCGGCAACACCACGGGCCTGGTGGAGACGTAACAGCCTCGGTCCGACGACCGGCCGCCGGCCGAGCCGCCGTCACGCGCCGCCTTGTCCAGGGGATGACGGCGGGGCGAGACCACCGAACGCTTCTGCCGTCGCGCGAAACGCTGCCGCGGGATCGCACGCCCGCATCACCCCGCCCATGACGGCGAGCCCCGCCGCCCCCGCGCTCCGGCAGGCGCTGGCATTGGCGTCCTCCACGCCGCCGAGCGCCAGCACCGGCACGCGGCAGGCCCGCACGAATGCGGCGAGGCCCTCCATCCCCAGCGCCGGGCCGTAGCCGGGCTTCGAGGCCGTGAGGAAAGACCGGGCTCGCGGTGACATAGTCGAGCGTCGCCGGATCGGCCCGCGCCGCCTCCTCCCGCGCATGGAGCGAGAGCCCCACCAGCGCGCGCGGCCCGAGCAGCGCCCGCGCCGCCGCCGGATCGTC
>NZ_JBNFNU010000378.1:0-4128 GCF_057364445.1 Xanthobacter sp. BG11Y11_SDJG | reverse complement strand
CCGGCGCGCCATCGACGCGGCCGGCGCCGACGTGATCCTCACCGCGCGCGCCGAAGGCTAGTCTGGTCGCGCGCGACATTGCCGAGGTGATCGCGCGGCTCACCGCCTATGTCGGGCGCGGGCGCGGACTGCGTCTATGCCCCCGGCTTGCGCACCCGCGCGGACATTTCCGCCGTGGTGGAGGCCGTCGCGCCGGTGCCGGTGAACCTGCTCATGCCCGGCGCGCTGGGCTTCACGGTGGCCGACGTCGCGGCGCTCGGCGTGCGCCGCATCAGCACCGGCAGCACGCTGAGCCGCGTCGCCTGGGGCGCGTTCCGGGCCGCGGTGGAGGCGATGCAGGCGGGCAGCTTCGCGCCGTTCGGCGCCGCCTTGCCGTTCGCCGAGATCAACGGCTTCTTCCGCGACGACGCCGAACGGAGGGCCGGCTGATGACCGAGACTTCCGCAACGCCCCTCGGCGCCCCCGTTCCCGGCGGACCCGCCCGCCGGCCCGAGCCCACCGTGCTGGAGGGCCGGCACGTGCGCCTCGTGCCGTTCGATGCGGCTCGGCATGCGGCCGCGCTCTTCGCCCTCTCCCACGGGCCGGAGAAGGAGGCCCTGTGGGCCTATCTCTTCCCCGCGCCCTTCGCCGACGAAGCGGCCTTTGCCGCCGCCTATGCCGAGGCGGCGCAGAAGGCCGACCCGCTGCTGTTCGTCATCGAGGAACAGCCGAGCGGCCGCGCGGTGGGCCACGCCACCTTCATGCGCATCGAGCCGGCGCACCGGGTGATCGAGGTGGGCCACATCCTCTACACCCCGCCGCTCCAGCGCACCGCGGGGGCGACGGAGGCCATGTATCTGATGGCGCGCCACGCCTTCGAGGATCTCGGCTACCGGCGCTACGAATGGAAGTGCAACGCGCTGAACGCCCCCTCCCGGCGGGCGGCGGAGCGGCTCGGCTTTTCCTTCGAGGGCCTCTTCCGCCAGCACATGATCGTCAAGGGCCTCAACCGCGACACCGCCTGGTTCGCCATGCTGGACACCGACTGGCCCAAGGCAAAGGCGGCGTTCGAGGCCTTCCTCGATCCCGGCAATTTCGACGCCGACGGCCGCCAGCGCCGCAAGCTGGAAGACATCCGCGCCGCGCTCTGAGGGGCGGCGCCGCAACGACGCAGGACGGGGAAACGCCATGGCAGGACGGCTTCAGGGCAAGACGGCGCTGGTGACGGCGGCGGGACAGGGCATCGGGCGCGCCATCGCCGAGGCGTTCGTGCACGCGGGGGCGCGGGTGATCGCCACCGACCTCGACGCCGCCAAGGTCGCGGACCTTGCGGGCGCCGAGGCGCGGGCGCTGAACGTGCTCTCCACGGAGGCCGTGAACGCGCTCGCCGCCGAGCTGGGCCCGCTCGACGTGCTCGCCAACTGCGCGGGCTACGTGCACCAGGGCACCATCTTCGAGACCACGGAGAAGGACTGGGACTTCTCCTTCGATCTCAACGTGAAATCCATGCACCGGACGATCTCCGCCGTCCTGCCCGGCATGCTGGCGAAGGGCGGCGGCTCCATCGTCAACATCTCCTCGGCGGCCTCCTCGATCCGCGGCGTGCCCAACCGCTATGCCTACGGCACCACCAAGGCGGCGGTGATCGGCCTCACCAAGGCGGTGGCGGCGGACTTCGTGCTCAAGGGCATCCGCGTCAACGCCATCTGCCCCGGCACCGTGCAGTCGCCCTCGCTCGACGAGCGCATCGCCGCCGTGGCGGCGCAGACCGGGCGCACGATCGATCAGGTGCGCGCCGACTTCGTCGGCCGCCAGCCCATGGGGCGGCTTGGCACGGCCGAGGAAATCGCGTTTCTCGCGCTCTACCTCGCCAGCGACGAGAGCAGCTTCACCACCGGCCAGGCGCACATCATCGATGGCGGCTGGGTGCTCTGAAAAAGGGACATCAATCCATGCACATCCTGGTCATCGGCGGCGCCGGCATGGTGGGCCGCAAGCTGATCGAGCGCCTGGCCCGCGACGGGCGGATCGGCGACACCCCCATCACCCGGCTCACCGCCCACGACGTGGTGCCGCCGAAGCTGCCGCAGGCGCCCTTTTCCACCGACGCCCGCGTCTCCGACATCTCGGTGCCCGGCGCGGCGGCGGCGCTGGTGGCCGAGCGGCCGGACGTGATCTTCCACCTCGCCGCCATCGTCTCCGGCGAGGCGGAGGCGGATTTCGAGAAGGGCACGCGCATCAATCTCGACGGCACGCGGCATCTGTTCGACGCGGTGCGGCTGATCGAGGGCTACGCGCCGCGCCTCGTCTTCACCTCGTCCATCGCCGTGTTCGGGGCGCCGTTTCCCGAGGCGATCCCGGACGAGTTCTTCCACACCCCGCTCACCTCCTACGGCACGCAGAAGGCGATCGGCGAGCTGCTGCTCTCCGACTATACGCGGCGCGGCTTCTTCGACGGCATCGGCATCCGCCTGCCCACCATCTGCGTGCGCCCGGGGGCGCCCAACAAGGCGGCCTCCGGCTTCTTCTCCGGCATCATCCGCGAGCCGCTGGCCGGGCAGGAGGCGATCCTGCCGGTGTCGGAGACCGTGATGCACTGGCATGCCTCGCCGCGCGCCGCGGTGGGCTTCCTTCTGCACGCCGCGACTCTCGACGGGCGACAGGTGGGCACGCGGCGCAACCTCACCATGCCGGGGCTCGCCGTCACGGTGGGCGAGCAGATCGAGGCGCTGCGCCAGGTGGCGGGCGACAAGGCCGTGGCCCGCATCAAACGCGTACCCGACCCGGTGATCGAGGGCATCGTCGCCGGCTGGCCGCGCAAGTTCGACGCCAGAAGGGCGTCATCCCTGGGCTTCGTCGCGGAGACCTCCTTCGAGGAGATCATCCGCATCCATATCGAGGACGAGCTGGGCGGCCGCATCGCCGACTAGCGCGGAGTGGTCGCGGGGCCTCAGGCGGCCACCGGCAAGCCGGCGGCGCGGTCGGCCACGGCGCGCACCGCCGCCTTGAGGCGCGGCAGCATGCGGCGATAGGCGAGCCGGCGCTGGTGCACGTCGCCCAGGCGCGAGACGTCGTCGAACGTCCAGTGCTCCACCCGCGTCGTCCGGTGCCAGTCGAGGCGGACGAGAGCCTGCTGGGCCACGTCCACCATGGCGACCACCACGTCGACCCGCGGCGCCCGAAAAGCCGAACAGCTCCGCCGGCTTCGAGGACAGGCCGTCGGCGGGGATGCCCGCATGGTGCAGGCACTCCACCGCCGCCAGATCCACCGGCCCGGTTTCGGCGACCGCGGCGCTGAAGGCGCGCACCGCGCCGTGGCGGGCGATGGCGATCGCCTCGGCCATCAGGCTCAGGCCGGAATTGTCCCGGCACAAGAAGAGGATGGACGGACGTCCCGCGAGCGTCATGGAGCCTCCTTCCGGCCGCCGGGCGCTCCTTCCGCCCGAATCGCGACGAGCGGACGCTAGAGCGAAGCGCCGACGCGACGATGACAGGAAGCGACGGGAAGGCGCCCCGGTCAAGGCGCGCGCGGCTGCCACATCCCGCGGCCGATTGCATGTCCTGTGCCCCTTCGACCGTTGCCCGCGGCGCCTGAAAATCAAGTTCAATTCATTGACAAGAAAAGGAAATTCCGCCGTTAACCATTTCGCAGTTATTCCGCGAGATTTATGGGACGCTGGCGGGCATCGCGTTGCGGTGGTTTGATTCTTCGCCGGCTGGCTGATTTTGGAGGCAAGTATGGCGAAGACCGAAACGACCGGCGCAGAGGTGAGCAAGATCGCCGCGAAGGCGCTCAAGGACCGGCCGGCATCTCCCACGAAGAGATCAAGAAGCTTGCGGCCTCGTGCCTGACGCAGGCGGCCGACAAGCCCAAGGCTGCTGCCAAGGCTCCTGCCAAGGCCTCTGCCAAGGCGCCCGCGAAGACCGCCGCCAAGCCTGCCGCCAAAACCGCTGCGAAGCCCGCTGCGAAGCCTGCTGCGAAGGCGCCGGCCGCCAAGGCCGAGAAGGCGCCGAAGGCCGCTGCTCCGAAGGCGGCTGCCCCGAAGGCCGCTGCTGCCAAGACCACCGCTCCGAAGGCCGCCGCCCCGGCCAAGGCCGCCAAGAGCGCGGCCAAGCCTGCTGCCGCCAAGCCTGCTGCCGCCAAGCCGG
>NZ_JBNFNU010000377.1:0-4136 GCF_057364445.1 Xanthobacter sp. BG11Y11_SDJG | reverse complement strand
CCGACCTCGCCTTTGAAGGACGCCCTGGAGCGGCCGAAGGTCGTCCACCGCGCGGCTCTCACGGACCCTGTCGCCCTCGGCGGGCTACTCAGGGCCATCGATGAGTATGACGGCTGGCCCACCCTGCGGGCGGCGCTGCTATTCACGGCGCTGACCTTCGCGCGGCCGGGCGAGGTGCGTGGCGCGCGGTGGAACGAGTTCGACTTCGCCAAGGCCGTCTGGAACATCCCCGCCATCCGCATGAAGATGCGCCGCGCCCATATGGTGCCGCTGTCGCGCCAGGCGCTGAGCGTGCTCGACGAGATTCGCGCCTTCTCGGGCGCGAGCGAACTGGTGTTCCCCTCCATCCGGTCCAACAAGAAGCTGATCAGCGAGAACGGCATGAACTCGGCGCTGCGGCGCATGGGGTTCACGCAGGCCGAGATGACGGCCCACGGCTTCCGGGCATCCGCCAGCTCGATCCTGAACGAGCGCGGCCATTCGCCGGACGTGATCGAGGCGGCGCTCGGGCATCTGGACCAGAACGAGGTGCGGCGGGCCTATAATCGGGCCACCTATTGGCCTGAGCGCGTGGCGCTGATGCAGACCTGGGCCGACATGCTGGATGAGTTCAGGAGGCTGAGACCGAGGCGGGACCCTGGCTGAGGCTATAAAAAGCTAATGCCCATAACGGGGTTCGGCATGCTGGGATGAGATCATCTTCACGGAGTACATATCCGCCACACGCCTCCTTGCCCTAAGGAGTTGGACCATACAATCGCTTTCGGCCTTGCGGGATGGGCATCCGCTCTGCCGCAGCGCTGTTGAGGACGAAATGTCTTTTCGCCGGTTGCGATTTTGCCCCCGCCGAGCTGCAGGGCATGCATGATTGACGCCTCCGCAGCCTATTTTGAGAGAACGAGTTGCCAACACTGCATCCGTCTCATGGGGCGGGCGCCGCTGCGCGCGTGACGGTCGTTCTTTGACCCCGTGTGAACCACCGGTGGCTCACATGAAGCGTAATTTTGATGATGCCGCGCGCGTGGACGGCACACCTGAAATGCCCATCCCGCAGCGCGCCCGCCGGCAATTCATCCGAGATGGATATTGGGTGCAGGAGCGGCAACGCTTTCGATTTTCATCACACGGTGATGGCGCTTAAAGCGCCGTCGATCCGCCCGCGAGGCTCCAGAACGATCTTTTTTGCGATTCTGTAAATAGTGACGACATCAGCTTCGCGTGCGCGCCGTTTTGGAGTCCCGACATCGCGCCGGTTGCCTTCGACCTATCTCCTGCGATGCCATTTTCGAGCATCGTATATGAAGAATCTATATCTATATTGATATATTTTGATTAAATATATTACACAATTAGATATTAGAATGCATCTATATCAATAACGTTATTGATTATCACCCTTAATAGATAGCAATTTTATCCCATTTCAAACATCGAATTGAACTTTTTAATTTGGTTATGCAGAAAGATATTTCTGCTTTTCCTGTATTAATGATTGTCATCATCATTGGATCAATGAATCTGCGATTCTGTAAATCACTGATGTCGATAATCATATTAAGGTGTCAGACATGAGTGATTTTCATCGATTTCAAGCCAATCCAGATAACGTGCTTCGCTTGTCCTACGTCGAATGGATTGGTCGGTGGATCGAGAAAGGTCGCCGCCCGTATCTCATGACCTTCATGTTCAATCGGATGGCAGCGTCATCCATGAATCTGTTTGTGGAAATAATGTACGGCGATATCGAGATTGCCTACCGGCGCCTATCGGGGCGGTTCGCGCATCACCCGGAGAAGCCTGGGCAGCGTGACAAGCTCCCTATCTTCATTGGTGCCCCTGACACGCCGAGCATCAAGCGTCGCAATCACCAATTCGAAGGGGACGACAGGCTCCATGTTCATGGCGTTCTCCTGACGCCCGCAGTCAGCCGTTTCGAGGGGGACCTTGTCGAGTGGATGAAGATGAATGCCGGGCGGTTGATTGCTGGCACCCATATCCGCCGGATCCATCTGGTGGAGATTACCCGCACGCCGCACATGGCCTCGGACTATGCGCTGAAGGCCTTCGGCTGGCATCCTGATTTCGGTGACCCCCTCATCTTGCCGATGCAGAGGGGCGTCAAGCGGGACCGCACGGCGAGAGGTTATGACGAAGCCTGCAATCGTGTTCAGGGATGCTCCCTGGTGCGTCCTCGGGCAACCCATCCTCCCCGGTGATCCTGACCCCCCGGGCGCTTTAAGCGCCGGTGTGAAGGTCAAGCCCGCCGCGTCATTTGTCATCGGCATTGCTATAGCGCCTAACGCCCTTTGCATGGGATACCGCGAACGACATCGAGTCCCCCTGCGGGTGGCGCTTTAAGCGCCCGTGGGAGAGCGGTCGCCTGTGCATGCCATAGCGTGAAAACGAAAATGAAGAGGACGGTGTTAGCCGCCCTCTTTTTTTATGCCTGGATCAGCCCCGTGTCAGACCTTGATCACGCATTCGGGGTGCAGCGGCGCGATCTGGGTGATCTGGCGGGTGAAGGGGGGAAAGTCGGGGTAGTCCCGCCAGTCGAGGGTGACATGGCTGTCGCTGCGGGCGCGCACAACGGCTTCCCACCAGCCACCATATTCTCCCTCGCTAAAGTCGGGCGCGAGCACCACGTCGCCCTTGGTGAGCTGCGGCCAATGGGTGCCGCCTTCCTTCATGACGACGCCGATGGTGGTGTCGCCGGAGGCCGCATCGGACTTGATGGAGAGCATGGGTGCGGCCTTCTTGGCCTTCGCTCCACCGGAGGCAGCAGCGGGCTTCTCGTCACCCTTGTTCTCGGCGGTGACGTTCTCCTTGGCATCCGCTTCCTGGTCGGCATCCTCGCCGGTGGCCAGCGCCTCGGCCATGAGGGACAGCCGCTTGAAAATGTCGGTCTTGATGTTGGCGAGCAGCGGCCGGTCATTTTCGCCGAAGCGGCCGGCGGGCAGCGCCGCGAGCAGATCGGCGTCATCGCCTTCCCCGAAGGACACGCAGGAGAGGCCCAGCTTGCTGGCCGCGGCCTGGGCGCGCTCGATGCTATCGGCGCCGAAACGGCCGGCCTGCGCCTTGCCTGCCCAGTTCTTGGTGAAGAGCACAAGGTACGAAGAGGCTTCGATGGCAGTCATGATGATGCTCCATGCTGTTGGGGGGGTGCAACTATGTGCATCGATATTGTATCATAATACCGTCAAAAAGTCAATGATGTTCTTGCTTCGTCCGCATCGGTGGCGCGGCGGCCCCGCTACGCCAGTAGGCTCCCTGCCGGGGTTTCGCCTCTAGTCAGGACAGGAGAGTCGGTTGGCGCCACAAACCAGCCCTCCCGACACGCCGCCGCGAATGGCCGCTTCGCGCCCCCAACAACGTCATTAATTTGGTAATAAATGCGCCCGAAAGCGGACCGACGTGCCCCAAAGGGCAAATCCAACCGCTAGAACGAACTCACAGCTGGTTAGGAGTTGGGGGAAACGCAATCCCGTCCACTTTTTTAGGGGAAGATCAAAAGCCAACCGGGCGAGGCGAGCCAAGACGGGGTAACAAAGCGGGAGCTAGTGGACCGAGTGGGGAGACCATGCCGCTTTTCACAACGACCAACTATCCGATTAACGCGCTGATCGAGGATATCGACCACGGCAAGATCGGCCTTCCCGAGCTACAGCGGCCTTTCGTCTGGCCGAACGTCAACGTCCGCAACCTTTTCGATTCACTGTACCGCGGCTATCCGGCCGGCTTCCTGCTGTTCTGGAAAACAGGCGCTGAGGGGGCTCCGCTTAAGGGGATCGGCGCCGGCAACAAAAAGGCGGTTCCGGAAACCGCCATCGTCGACGGGCAGCAGCGGCTCACCTCGCTCTATGCAGTTGTCAAGGGCGCAGAGGTGCTGCGCGCGAACTTCAAAAAGGAGCGTATCCGCATCGCCTTTAGCCCCCTAACCGAACGGTTCGAGGTGACTGATGCCGCCATCCTCAAGGACAAGAGCTTCATCCCCGACATCTCGGAATTGTGGAAGCCGGTGACGTGCTCCCCATTTTCCTGCCGGTCATAAGTTAGGCCCGGCTGGGTTTTGGTCCTCATGGGACCGGCTGGCGAACATCGACGGCGAGAGGCCGCCGAGGCTCGTATGGGGTCGGACG
>NZ_JBNFNU010000376.1:0-4146 GCF_057364445.1 Xanthobacter sp. BG11Y11_SDJG | reverse complement strand
CGCGCCGCGCGAGGCGCGCCGCGCGGCGGAAGCGGCCCTGGCGGACCCAGGTGACGACCCCGCCCAGCACCACGCCGGCGATCAGGGCGGCGAAGATCACCGCGAACAGCGGCACCGTGACGGAGAAGGCTGGCGAAGCCGGATTGAACGGATCGAGCGAGACGGTCACGGGCTTGCGGTTCGCCACCGCCAGCGCCACGCCGAGGATGGAGAGGGGAACGACGATCAGGAGGGAGAGGAGGCGACCCACCGGTTCACCGCCCGTCGTTGAGACGCTCGCGCATCTCCTTGCCGGTCTTGAAATAGGGCACGCTCTTCTCGCTCACCTCGACCTGCTTGCCGGTGCGCGGGTTGCGGCCGACCCGGGCGTCGCGCTTCTTCACCGAGAAGGCGCCGAAGCCGCGCAGCTCCACGCGGTCGCCTCGCTCCAGAGCGGAGACGATCTGCTCCAGGATGGCGTTGACGATGTTCTCGACGTCGCGCTGATAGAGGTGGGGGTTGGCTTCCGCGATCTTCTGGACCAGTTCGGACTTGATCATGACGGCTTCGTCTCCCCCGGAATCGATGAAGAGCGCCGCCGACCTCCGATACCAGCGCTCGCCCGGCGAGGGACGGAGCAGATAAGCGGGCCGGAATTCAGGCGGTTCTCAAGCACCGTTCACCTGTCGATTTGAGGGTGCCAGAGGGCCAATAGGCCGTCAAGCTGAGCCCGCTCCAGCGCAGCGCCGGTGGCCTGCGACAGGATGGCCCCGAGCTGGGGCAGGCCGAGCGCGCCGGCAAGGCCGCCGATGGCGCCGGAGAGCCAGCCGAATTCGCTGCTGCGCTGCCCGGTGCGCCAGGTGCGCACTTTGAGGTCCTCGGACACGCCCTTCTCGCGGGCAAGCCAGGCGCGCGCCGTGGTCTCGTCGCCCAATTCGTCCACCAGCTGCAGGCCAAGGCCCTGGTGGCCGGTGAACACGCGCCCGTCCGCGACGGTGGCGAGCTGGGCGTCGGTGAGCTTGCGCCGGGCGGCCACCAGGCCCTTGAACCAGCCATAGGTGTCCACCACCAAGGCGTCGATGGCGGCGCGCGCCTCGGGCGAGGTGGGGGTATAGCCGTTGGGGGCGGCCTTCAGCGGCGAGGACTTGATGTCCTCCACCGCGATGCCGACGTTCTTCAGCAGCTCGTAGACGTTGGGAAACTGGTAGATCACGCCCACCGAGCCCACCAGGGCATTGCGCCGGGCGACGATGTGGTCGGCGCCGATGGCGGCGATGTAGCCGCCGGAGGCCGCCAGGCCCTCCACCACGGCTACCACGGGCTTCTTCTTGGCGAGGCGCTGGAGCGCGTCGAACAGCTGCTCGGCGCCGGTGACGGTGCCGCCGGGGCTGTCGATGGACACGATCACCGCCGAGGCGCCCGACTCGGCGATGTCGTCGAGCATCTCCACCCGCTCGCGGTCGTTGCGGATCACGCCGCCGATCACGACCCGCGCCACGTGCGGCGACGAGGCGGAAATGGAGCGTCCGGCGATGGCCGAGACGGCCACCGCCAGCGCCGCCACGGCGGCGAGCACGCCGAGCGTGCGCCAGAAGGTGACTTTGCGCCGGAGGCGGCGGCGTTCGACGATCTGATCGGCGTCGAGGGACATGGCGGAAACTCCAGACGGCGCCCCCGGAACCGCAGCCCTCCCGGCCCGATGCCGGGTTGGGTGCGGCGGCGGCGCCGCGCGGTGCGGACTTAAGCGGGCGGACCCGCCCTTGGCAAGCGCAGGCCGAGCCGTTGGTGCGGCGGCGCGGCCTTTCGCAGCCCCTCACCACATGTCGGAGACCGGCGCGCGGCCCTCCCGCTCGGCGATGCGCCGCAGGGTCGCGGGGGAGATGTCCTGCGGCAGCGCGTCGGGCGGGAAGAATTCGGCGGCGAGGATCTCGAGATTGCGCGCCGGGCGCGGGCCGATGGCGATGCGCCCGGCGCGGAACAGCACCACATGATCCCTCCCGCGACGCGCGGATTGAAGAACACGCCCGCCATCACCAGCGGCTCCTCGGCCTCCACGTTCGCCTCCTCCCTCAATTCGCGCCGGGCGGCATCGGCGGCGGTCTCGCCGAAATCGACGCCGCCGCCGGGCAGGTGCCAGCCCGGCAGATAGGAGTGGCGCACCAGAAGGAGGCGGCCGGCGGCGTCCTGCGCCATGACGCGCACGCCGAGCGTCATGCCGTGGCGCACCCGGCGGATGAGAGGAATGAGCCCGAGCATGGGGTGAGCTTAGCCCATCGTGCGCCCGGGCACAGGCGCCCTGCGCGGGATCGCGCGGGAAGCCCAAACGGGGACGCCCAAACCGGGGAGTCCGAAAGGGCGCGCCCGAACGCGGGATCGGCGTGCCGGCACCGATGCGCCGGCCGAAAAGCGCCGCCTCCCGCCTCAGCCCGTCGCGCTCGCGAGCGCCGCGGCTTCGATCTCCTTCGCACGCAGGAAGGCGGGGCGCGTGGTGAGGCGCTCCACATAAGCCGACATGGCGGGGGTGGGTGTGATCACCTTGAGCAGGCCGATGCCGAACCAGAGGTCGGAGCCCAGCATCACGTCGGCGGCCGTGAACTGCTCGCCCAGGAGATAGGGGCCGGGCTGCAGCGCCGCGTCCACCACCTCCATGACGAGGTCGAAGCTGCCCCAGCCGGCGCTGGACTTGGGCAGGTTCATGCCCATCATCTTCTGCACGAAGGCCGGTTCCATGCAGCCGGCCGAGAAGAAGAGATAGTGCAGGTAGCGCCCGCGCGCGGGGTCGTCCAGCGCCGGGGCGAGGCGCGCCTGGGGCACCTTGTCGGCCACATAGGCGCAGATGGCGCCGCTCTCGGCGACCCGCACCTGACCGTCGGTCAGCGCCGGCACCTTGCCCATGGGATTGATGGCGCGAAAGGCCGCCGTGTCCTGGCCGCCGGCGCGGATGTCCACCCGTTCGCGCTCATAGGGAATGCCCGCCTCTTCCAGCAGCCACAGCACGCGAAGGGCCCGCGTATGGGGCGCCCAATAGAGCTTCACCGGCAATCTCCCTGGCCTATGCTGGGCGGAACATAAAGCGAACATGCTAGCCTGTCCAGCCCCGCTTCTGCGTTAAACGCGGCCGGCGGGGACGCCTCCTCTCCCCTGCCCCCGTCTGCGGCTCGCCTAGAAATTGGGCGCCAATCCCGTTGACAGGTTTGTCTGACAATCTTAACGTAAATATATTCAAGCTGTAGCCTCTTTGCAGGCTCCAGCTCTTGCTTTCTTGCTCAAGGCTCCCATGGCAACGCTGGACAGCCCCCAAACCGTCGCCGAGCTGTTCCAGCGCGCCAGCGCCATGCTCGACGCGCCGGTCTGGGACTATCTCATCGGCGGCGCCGAATCCGAGACCAGCCTCTGCCGCAACCGCCTCGCGCTCGACAGCCTCGCCTTTGCCGAGGGTTCTGCGCGACGTGTCCCGCATCGATCTCGGTGCTGATTTTCTCGGCACGCCCGTCGCCCTGCCGGCGTTCCTGGCGCCGGTGGGCTCGCTGCGCCTGTTCGATCCCGAGGCCGCGGTCGCCTGTGCCCGCGCCGCGGCAGCCGCGCGCATCCCCATGTTCATGAGCATCATGGCCCAGCCGACCCTGGAGCAGGTGCGCGCTTCGGCCCCCGACGCGATCCTGGTGCTCCAGCTCTATATGCGCGGCGGGCGCGCGTGGCTGGAGGAAACCGTGGCGCGCGCCGAGGCCGCCGGCTGCGCCGCCCTCTGCCTCACCGTGGACGCCGCCGTCTACGGCCGGCGCGAGCGCGACCTCGTCAACCGCTATTCGTCCGCAAAGGCGGTGGACCGGGCCAATCTCGGCGACCGCAAGGACCAGCAGATCGCCGCCGAGCAGGCGCTGCTGACCTGGGACACCGTCGCCTGGCTCAAGGCGCGGACCCGCCTGCCCCTCATCGTCAAGGGCATCCTCGATGCCGAGGACGCGCGCCTGTGCGTCGCGCACGGGGTGGACGCGGTCTATGCCTCCAACCACGGCGGGCGCCAATTGGACCACGCGGTGGCCGCGCTCGACCAGCTGGGCGAGATCGCCGAGGCGGTGGCGGGCCGCGCCCGCCTGTTCGTCGACGGCGGCTTCCTGCGCGGCACCGACATCGCCAAGGCGCGGGGCGCTGGGCGCCGACCTCGTC
>NZ_JBNFNU010000375.1:0-4147 GCF_057364445.1 Xanthobacter sp. BG11Y11_SDJG | reverse complement strand
TGAGGGCGGGGCCGCCGAGGCAAGGCGCGCCGGTGGGCGGATACCCGACCGCGGTCTCCCTCACCTCCCTCTCCCCGCCGGGGAGAGGGCCTGCGTGGTGGAGGGGCCCCGCGCCCGCGGCTCAGCGGTAGATGCGCTCGGCGCGGGCCTGGGCGCGCTTGGCGGCCTCTTCCGGGGTGCGCTGGCCGGTGGCGGCTTCCGCCACCATGTCCACCACGATCCAGTCCGCCATGGCGGCGGCGGACTTCGGCCCGAGCGGACCGGCATAGCCGTTCGGCTGCAGGGTCTCGGACGCCTTGGCATAGGCGGCGTGGATCGGCTTGGAGGTCCACACCGGATTGTTGGCGAACGCCTTCAGCGTCTGGCAGCAATAGGCGCTCGCGCCCTGGAGCCAGGCATTGTACTGCGGCGCGTCGAACATGTAGGCGAGATAGGCCTGCGCCGCCTTGGGATACTTGGAATACTTGAAGATGCAAGCGGTGGTGGTCTGGTGCAGCTCCACCGACTTGCCCACCGGGCCGATCGGGAAGTTGGTGGACCGCATGTCCGCCGCCATGTCGGCGAGCTTCGGATCGTTCGCCGCCGCGTAATAGACCGACACGCCGTTGGCCGTGACCGAGAGGTCGCCGGCAATGAAGGCGCGGTTGTTGTTCACGTCGAGCCAGCTCTCGGTGCCCGGGATGAAGGTCTTGTACAGCTCGGCGACATAGCGCAGCGCCGCCACCGTCTCGGGCGAGTTGAGGACGACCTTGCCGCTCTCGTCCACCATCTTGCCGCCGTGGCTCCACAGCACCCAGTGGGTGAAGTTGTTGCCGTCGCCGACGCCGTGGCCGAGGGTGAAGCCCATGGGGTGGTTCTTGGCCTTCAGGGCCTTGCCCAGCTCCAGCAGGCCCTTGGTGTCCTTCGGGAATTCCGAGAACCCGGCCTCCTTCACCCAGCTGTCGCGATAGACCACCGCATTGCCGATGGTGGCGAGCGGCAGGCCGACGAAGCGGTTGTTCACCTTCGCGTACACCTCGTTGCCGGGATAGAAGCCGCCATAGGTCTTGGCGAGGCCGGAGGCGAGGTCGGTCACGTCGAGCAGCTTGTCGGGATACTGCTGGGCGTCGTCGAACCACACCCAGACGATGTCCGGGCCGGAGCCGACATTCGCCGCCACGGCGGCCTTCGGACGGATGTCCTCCCAGCTCTCCTTGTCGATGCGCACCTCGATGCCGGTGGCCTCGGTGAACTTCTTGGTATTGGCGATCCAGGCGTCCTCCTCGCCCTTCACGAACGGCGCCCAGCGCAAGAGGCGCAGGGAGGCGCCGGGCTCGGGCTCGATCTTCGGCACCTGCGCGAAGGCCGGCACGGAGCCCAGGAAGGGCGAGGCGAGGGAGCCGGCGGCAAGGCCGGCGCCGCCGAGAAGGACGTCGCGTCTCGAAATGGTCATTTCGTTTCCTCCCGTCTTGTGGGGTTGTCCGGCGGGCCGCCCTTTTTGGCGCGGGCGGTCTTTTCGCCGGGGTACGCTTTGGAAATTGGCCGTCAGAGGCGCGCCCCGGTCGCCTCGTCGAAGAGGTGGGTGAGGCCGTCCTGCGGGGTGATGCGGATCATCTCGCCGGGCGTGAAGGCGAGGCGCTCGCGGAACAGGCAGGTGATCTCCTGGCCCTCTTCGCCCTCGTCCGCGCCGAGGCGCGCCACCACCAGGATTTCCGAGCCGGTGGGCTCGGTCACCACCACCCGCGCGGGCACGCCCGCCGGGTCGAGCCGCACGTGCTCGGGCCGCAGGCCGTAGGTGACGCTCTGGCCGTCGGTGAGATTGGCGGCGTCGGGCAGCGGCACCTCGACCCCGCTGTCCGTCACCAGGCGCGGCTCGGCCCCGAGCCGCACCTTGCCCTTGATGAAGTTCATGGCCGGCGAGCCGATGAAGCCGGCGACGAACTGGTTCGCCGGCCGGTCGTAGAGGTCCAGCGGCGCCCCGATCTGCTCGACGATGCCGTCGTGCATCACCACGATCTTGTCGGCCATGGTCATGGCCTCGATCTGGTCGTGGGTGACGTAGACCGTGGTGGTCTTCAGCCGCTGGTGCAGTTCCTTGATCTCGGTGCGCATCTGCACGCGCAGCTTGGCGTCGAGGTTGGACAGCGGCTCGTCGAACAGGAACACCTGCGGGTCGCGCACGATGGCGCGGCCCATGGCGACGCGCTGGCGCTGGCCGCCGGACAGCTGGCGCGGATAGCGGTCGAGCAGCTTGGACAGGCCGAGGATCTGCGCGGCACGGTCGACCCGGGCCTTGATCTCCGCCTTCGGCGCCTTGCGGAGCTTCAGCGAGAAGCCCATGTTGTCGGCCACCGTCATGTGCGGATAGAGCGCGTAGTTCTGGAACACCATGGCGATGTCCCGTTCCTTCGGCGGCACGTCGTTGATGACGCGATTGCCGATCAGGATCTCGCCGGCGGTGATGTTCTCCAGCCCGGCGATCATGCGCAGCAAAGTGGACTTGCCGCACCCCGAGGGGCCGACCAGCACAACGAACTCGCCGTCGCGGATATCGACGTCGACGCCGTGGATCACCTGCGTCGAGCCATACGCCTTCTTCACACCGCGAATATCGACGGTCGCCATCGTGCGTCCTCTCCCTTCTGAACGCGGCGCGGTCGCCCTGGGGCGGCCCGCGATCCTGGTTGGCCCACCCTGTTCCTCCCATGGGGATGAACGGCGTGTGACCTCGCGCCTCTTGCGGACGCGGCGCGATCATGGTGCGAGGAGAAGTCCGGATCAAGAGCAAATTAAAACGTTTGAACCCGGTTGAATCGGGGCCGGGTGGCGCTTAAGCCTCACCGGTGTTCCTTTCGGCGGACGTTGCAATCCGGCCCGCGCCGGGCTCTCTTCTCCTAAAGTCTAGTCCCCATCCGACCCACCCCCAGACCCGCGAGATCCCCTCATGAGCGACGCCGCGCGTTCCGCGATCCTTGTCATCGGCCCTGTCATGGAGAACGTGGTGGAGCGACAGCTCGCCCCGCGGTTCGACCTCGTTCCCATCGAGCAGTTGGACGATGCACGCGCGCCGTCCATCCGGGCGATCGCCACCCGGGGCAAGGTGAAGGTGGACGACGCGTTGCTCGCGCGCCTGCCGAAGGTGGAGATCGTCGCCAATTTCGGTGTCGGCTACGACACCGTGGACGCCGCCGCTGCCGCGGCACGCGGGGTGATCGTCACCAACACGCCGGACGTGCTGAACGAGGAGGTGGCCGACCTCACCCTCGGCCTGCTGCTCGCCACCGTGCGCGAAATTCCGCAGGCCGACCGCTTCGTGCGCGCCGGCGGCTGGAAGAGCGGCGCATTCCCGCTCGGTCCCACCTTGCGCGAGCGCACCGTTGGGCTGATCGGCATGGGCCGCATCGGCCAGGCCATCGCCAGGCGGCTCGACGCCTTCTCGGTGCCGGTGGTCTACCACTCCCGCCGGGCGCAGCCGGGCGTGCCCTATCGGCACTATGGCGACCTGATCGCCATGGCGCGGGACGTGGACGTGATCGTCGTCATCGTGCCGGGCGGGCCGGCGACCCGCCACATGGTGAATGCCGCGGTGCTGGAGGCGCTGGGGCCGGACGGCATCCTCATCAATGTCGCCCGCGGCACGGTGGTGGACGAGGAGGCGCTGCTGAAGGCGCTCCAGGAGCGGACCATTCTGGCCGCCGGCCTCGACGTGTTCCAGGACGAGCCGCACGTGCCGGAAGGCTTCTTCGCCCTCGACAACGTGGTGCTGCTGCCGCACGTGGGCTCGGCCACCCACCACACCCGCGGCGCCATGGGCCAGCTGGTGGTGGACAACCTCGTCTCCTGGTTCGACGGCAAGGGCCCGGTCACGCCCGTGGCGGAGACGCCCTGGCCGCGCGGCTAGGGCATTTCCCGCGCTGCCTGGCGTGCGGTTTCGCGGCGGCGCGGGACGGCGGCGGCGGGCGGTTTGACCGGCTCCGGGTGAGCGGGGCGGCGCGGCTGTGCTAGCCTTCGCTCGCGAACATCAGCGAGGGCCGCCATGCGCCGTCTTCCGTCACCGCCCGCCGGGCTCCGGCCGGCCATCGCCGGGATGGGCCTCCTGGGGGTCCGCCTTGGCCCTCGTTCTCGCGCTCGCCGCGGCGCCGTCGCCGCCATCGAGGCCGCCGACCGC
>NZ_JBNFNU010000374.1:0-4148 GCF_057364445.1 Xanthobacter sp. BG11Y11_SDJG | reverse complement strand
GCGCCGGCTGGGCCGCCGCGGAGGCGCGCATCGACCGCGGCCTGCAGCAGCTTGGAGCGCTCGACGATGCGGGCTGAGCCTCTGCGCCCGGGCCGGGCGCGCCTGTGGACCGGGCTGTTCGTCTTCTTCATCACCGTGCTGGTGGGCGGCGGCGCCAGCCTGCTTCTGACCAATGGTTTTCGCGCGCGGATGGAGGACAGCGCCCGGCGCGACGCGCTGGTGATCGGCACCTCGGTCGCCCGCACCCTCGCCCAGCAGTTCGAGCGCGCCGCCCGCTTCAACGTGCCGCTGAAGCTCATTCCCGGCGTCGATGCCTATCTCGCCGATACCCTCGCCGGCACGCCGGGCATCGCCCAGATCGTCCTGCGCGGCCCGGACGGGCGCGAGATCCGCAGCGCCGTGGGCGACGAGCCCGGCACCGACCAGACCAGCGCGCCGGTGACGGTGGACGGGCTCCAGGTGGCCGCGGTGGAGGTGAGCACCAATCCGGCGGCGCTGATCTCGTCCTCCGAGCGGTTCCGCATGCGCTCCATGCTGGCGGTGCTGGTGACCGCGGTGGCGTTCGCGGTCCTCGCCGCGCTGATCGCCGGCTCCCACCTCGATGCCGACCTCGCGCGCGTCGCCTCGGGCCTCGCCCGCACCGCGCAGGAGGACTTCACGCCGACGCCGCTCGACCACCGACGATCCGGACGCTTGGGCCGGGGTGGCGTGGGCCGGGCTCTCGCCGCTCTGATCCAGGGCAATCGCCGCGTGGTGGAGCGCCGCACGGCGCTTGAGGCCTATGCCGAGGAATTGCTGGCGGTGGACTTCGACGGCGCGCTCCGGCCCGACGTGGAGCGCATCCGGCGGGAAGTCGTGGCGCGGCCCGCGGCCGACAGGGCACGGAGCGCCTGATGCTGCTGCGCACCCGAATCACCCTCATCGTTGCCGCCGGCTTCGCCGCCCTGATGCTCGCCATGTGGAGCGCCACGGTGCTGCGCGACCGCGTGGGCCAGGCGCGCGAGGGCGAACTCGCCATCGCCGGCCAGAGCGTGCTCTGGCGCGAGATCGTCGCCTTCCAGGTGGCGAGCCTCGGCCGGGTGCTCGACCGGGTGGACGCCTCGCCCTCCTTCCGTCTGACGCTCGGCTTTGCCGACCGCGCCGGCGTCGGCACCGCCCTCAAGGAAGCCGGCGTCGATGTCGAGGACGACGACACCTATTTCGAGGTCGTGGGCGCCGACCGGGAGGTGATCTACAGCAGCAGCAGCGCGGGCGCGCGCTCGGTGCTGGACGCCGGCAGCCTCGACCGGGCGCTGCGCGGCGAGGCGCTGGGCGGCCTGCGACAGATCGCGGCGCGCCAGATCGTGGTGCTCGCCACCCGCACCGTCACCCTCGCAGGCAAGGGCCGCGCCGTGCTGGTGCTGGGTCGCAATGCGGGCCTCGGCATGGAGCGCTTCGCCCGCGGCATCAATGCGGAGACAACGCTCGTCACCCTGCGCGGCCGGGTGGCGGCAAGCACCGACCCGCTCCTGTGGCAGCGCGCCGACCTCAGCTTCACCCCGCGCCGCGCCTTCGCCGAGCAAGTCACGGTGGGCGAGAAGACCTATTCCGTCACCGGCATCCCGGTGCAGGATCTCTCCGGCTCCGCGCTGGGGGCGGTGGTGAGCTTCGTCGACGCCACCGCGACGCTCAAGGCCACCAGCCTGATCCGCAGCGCCGCCATCGCCGGCGCGCTCGGCCTCGTGCTGCTCGGCGTGATCGGACTCAACGTCTTCCTCTGGTATTCCTTCCGCCCCCTGGAATCGGCCATCGACGTGCTGCAGGCGCTGGCGCGCGGCGACACCTCCGTCACCGTGGACCATGCCGGCCGCGACGAGATCGGCCGCATCGCCTCGGCGGTGGTGGCGCTGCGCGGCAACGTGCAGGCGCTGGCCGAGGCACGGCGCCAGCGCGACCGGGTGCGACGCCGCCAGGAGGCGCTCATCTCCACCGAGCTGAAGGCGCTCGCCGACGCCATCGACCCCACCGACCGGGAGGAGGTTCTGGCGCTGCTGGCGCGCGGCGCCGAGGTGGTGGAGGAGGACGAACTGAAGCGCGTCGCCCGCGTGCTGCACGACCTCTCGCGCCGCATCGTCGAGCAGCACACCCGCCTGTCCTCCATGGTGGTGGAGCTGCGCGAGGCCCTCGTCACCAAGACCAAGCTCGCCGGCCTCCAGCAGGAGCTGGAGATCGCCCGCCAGGTGCAGCTCGCCATCCTGCCCAAGGAATTCCCGCCCGACGCGCGGGTGGCGGTGCACGGCCAGATGACGCCGGCGCGCGAGGTGGGCGGCGACTTCTACGACTATTTCATGATCGACGACACCACGCTCGGCCTCGTGGTGGCGGACGTCTCGGGCAAGGGCGTGCCGGCGGCGCTGTTCATGGCGATCTCGCGCACGCTGCTGCGCTCCACGGCGCTGTTCGAGCGCTCGCCCGCCTCCAGCATCCGCCGCCTCAACGACCTGCTCGCCGCCGAGAACGAGCAGATGCTGTTCGTGACGCTGTTCTACGGCGTGCTTGACCTCACCACCGGGCGGCTGAGCTACGTCAATGCCGGCCACAATTTGCCCTATCACATCACCCGCGCGGCGAGGTGACGGAGGTCCCCAGCACCCGTGGCATGGCGGTGGCGGTGCTGGAGGGCTTCGTGTTCGTGGAGGGCGAGCTGCAGCTCGCCCCCGGCGACACGCTGTTCCTCTACACCGACGGCGTCACCGAGGCGTTCGACGTGGACGAGCAGCCCTATGGCGAGGAGCGACTGGAGACGCTATTGAAGAGCGGCGCGAGCGACTGGTCAGTGCACGATCTGTCGGAGCGCGTTCTGGCCTCCGTGCATGTGTTCGAGCGCGGCGCGCCCCAGGCGGACGACATCACTTGCCTGACCCTGCGCTATTCGGGCGGCCAGGGACCCCGACGGGCCAGGTGAGCGGCCGTCGACCGTGAAGGACCGTCCGAGGCGGGGGACCAACCCCGCCCGACGCGCAAGACCGGAAGAGGGGAAATATCCGGCCGGGTGGCGTCACGCCGCACCGGCCCCGGCGGGAAGCCGGCCACCGGACGGGAGGATGTCGTCGTGTCCATGGAAGTGCGCGCGGCCGGATGGCCGGCGAGCGAGGCGTCCACCATCGGCGCGGTGGGCGTCGCTCATTTTTCCAGCCATTTCCTCCAGCTCGCCGTGGCGCCGCTCTTCATCCTGATGCGCGACGACCTCGGCGTCAGCTTCACCGAGCTGGGTCTGGTCCTGTCGGTCTTCTACCTGTTTTCGGGCGTCGGCCAGGTGGTGGCGGGCGTGCTGGTCGACCGCTTCGGCGCCCACCGCCTGCTGCTGTGCGGCATGCTGCTCCAGGGCACCGCCACCGCCGCCATGGGCCTCGCCCCGCGCTACGAGGCGCTGCTGCCCCTCGCCGCCCTCGCCGGCCTCGGCAATTCCGTCTACCACCCCGCCGATCTGTCGATCCTCAGCCACCGGGTCGCCCATGTGCGGCTCGGGCGCGCCTTCGCGGCCCATGTGATCGCCGGCAATCTCGGCTTCGCCGCCTCGCCGCTGGCCTCCGCCGCCCTCGGCACCACCTCTGGCTGGCGCACCGCGCTGCTCGTCATGGGCGGCATCGTCTTGGTGTTCGGGCTCGGTCTGGTGGTCTGGCGCTCCGCGCTGAAGGTGGAGCCCCAGGCGCATCATGCGGAGGGCCCGGGCGGGGCCGTGAAGGCGCCGAGCTTCCTGCAGGTGCTCGCCATGCCCGTGGTGCTGATGGCGTTCCTCTATTTCGTGCTCACCGCGGTGTCGCTCTCGGCGTTCCAGAGCTTCTCCATCCCCGCGCTCCAGCAGGGCTATGGCGCCACCCTGGCGCTGGCGACCCTGGCCGCCTCGCTCTACCAGCTCGGCAATGCGGCGGGCGTCGCGGTGGGCGGCGTGGTGGCGGACCGCACCAGCGCCCACCACGTCATCGCCATGGGCGGCCTCGCCGTCGGCGCGGTGTTCGGGCTCCTCGCCGCCGGACTGACGGCGGCGCCGGCCGTGACGGTGGCGCTGATCGCCGTGGTGGGCGTATGCCTCGGCCTCACCACGCCCTCGACGCGACGTCCTGGTGCGCAGCGCCGCCCCGGCCGGCCGCCACGGGCAAGGTGTTCGG
>NZ_JBNFNU010000373.1:0-4152 GCF_057364445.1 Xanthobacter sp. BG11Y11_SDJG | reverse complement strand
GTCGCGGATCGCATCGCGGGGGGAAAACGGGCATCGGCTGACTCCGGCTCGAAACGCGCCAGATCCGATCCCGAACGGCGACTGCCGGCGACCCCGTAGGACCGCGCGCAGGCCGCGGGAATCGGCAAACCTGGTAAACCGACGCTAAAAGCTCGTGGTTAATGGAGGGTTAGGCGCGGCCGCGAATGGTAAACGCCGGCCCCCTCACGGCCCCCGCCGCAGGCGCGCGGAGCAGGGCGCGGGCCTGCGGGCGGCCGCGCGGCGAAAAGCTGAGGATTGGCAAGGCGCGCGGACGGCCGCCCGCACCGGCGTCACGTGCGCCGGTAGATCCATTCGGGCAGGTAATAGCGGCGCCCGAAGAAGACGAAGCCGAGCAGGGTGCCGCCGTTTTCCAGCACGCTGTCACGCATGTGCAGCGCCGCCGGCTTGCGGGTGCTCTCGGCGCCGATCATCAGGATGTTGCCGTCGGCCAGCTGGTTGAGCCGGTCGGTGACGACGAACGTGCCCTGGACCGGAGAGCAGACGATCACGCACTCGAACGCCTGCTTCAGTTCGTCGCGCATGCGCACGCCATCCACCAGCGGCAGGCGCACGTTGAGCAGCGGCGACTTCTCCACGTCCACCGCCGTCCACAGCTGGGGCAGCGGCGTGCGGGTGACGGCGAGCCCGCCCTTCATCTCGAAGCCGGAGGCGACCAAAGGCGCGGGCACCGGCGAGCACAGGTCGACGATCAGCGTGCGCAGGCCGCGCTGGGTGGCGAACTCCTCGGCGAGGCGGCGGCAGAAGGCGGGCGTCTCCTCGCCCCGCTGCGGCGCGAGGAAATGAATGAGCTGCAGCGGCTGGTCGTCCACCCGCGTGTCCAGCAGCAGGGTCGCGAGCCCGCCGAGCGCGGTGTCGAGGGCGAGCGAGCCGGCCTCCATGCTGCCGAACTCGGCCAGAACCGGCAGCTGCAGCGCGCGCTCCGCCTCGCTCGGCATGATGAAGGTGGTGCGCAGGGCCGAGGCGATGGCGCCAGCCGCGGCGCCGAACAGCAGCCCGCCGAACAGGCCGGCGGCGAGGAAGGGGAGGGCAAGGTTGCGGCTCGTGACCGAGGCGCCCGCCTCCTGCACCACGCGCACGTTCGATTCGCGCGTCTTGGCCGCGGTCTCCTCGATGTTCGCCGCCACCGCGCGGCGCAGGTATTCGCGGTAGCCGTCGGAGAGCGTGTCGCGCCGGCGGTTCAGCTCGATGAGCTGGGTCTCGGCGCCGCGCAGGGCCGAAAGGCGCTGCTCGGCCACCTTCTGCTGCTGCTCCAGCTCGGTGAACTGCCGCCCCAGCGCGTCCTGCTCCACCCTGAGGCTCAGGATCATGTTCTGGACATAGCTGATGGCCGGGTTGCGCACGTCGCGATCGGTGGAATAGGGCCGCTCGCTGCGGTTCTCCATCTTGCCGCGCACGGTGGCGATCTGCCGGTCGATGTCGCGCAGCAACTGGCTGCCGGGCGCGTACTGCGCCTTGATGCGGTCGCGCTCCACCAGGAGGCGGGTGAGCACGTTGGCGTCCTCGTCATTGCCCAGCGCGTCGGTCTTCTGGGTGAAGTCGAACACCTGCTCGGGCAAAGCCTTCATCTGCTTTTCCGCCTCGGCCAATTGGGCGGTGACGGCCACCTGCCGCTCGGCCACCTGGCGCCGGCGCTGGAGCAGCGTGTCCACCTGGTTGGCAGCGAGGATGGCGTCCTGCGAGAAGTCGATGATGCCCACCTTGGACTTCAGCGCCTCGATCTCCCGGTCGGTGCCGGCGAGGTCCATCCGGAAGCGCTCGACCTCGATCTGGAGGATGCGCGCGGTCGGGTTCTCGAACACCTTGCGGCGGTAATTGAGGTAGTTCTTCACCAGCGCGTCGGTCGCCTCCACGGCGAGCGCGCGGTTGGGCAGCGTGACGGAGACCTCGACCACGTTGGAGCCGGAGACCACCGAGGCGCGGAGCACCTTGCGGAACTTCTCGATCGCCTGGTCCATCCGGTCCGCGTCGGACTTCAGGAACGAGGTGATGTAGCTGAGCAGCCCCGAGGGGAACAGGCGGTCGATGCCGATCTGCTCGATGGTGGCGCGCAGCACGTCCGCGCTCTCGAGGATCTGCACCTCCGATTCCACCTGCTTGAGGCCCTCGATGGAGAGCACGGCGGGGCCGCTGTCGGTGACGTTGGCGTTGGTCACCTCGCGGCTCACGATCACCATGAGCAGGCTTTTGGCGGTGTATTCGGTCTTGGCCGTGAAGGCGGCGGCGAACGCCAGCAGCAGCGGCACCATGGCCGCGATCAGCACGATGCGGATGTGGAAGAAGGTGGCGATCAGGAAGTCGCGGGTGGTGAAGGCGGGCGCCCGGGTCTCGGGCACGAGGCCGCTGGCGTTGAGGTCCTGGTCGCGGACCGTCCCCGTCGCATCCGCCCCGCCGTCCAAGGTCAAGCTCATCCGTGCCCTTCTGGTCCACAATCGAGGCCCGTCGGCCGCGTTCCGCCGCGCGTGCCCCCCGCTTGGCCGCGATCCGCCGGCGCAGAATGCGAAATCGGCCCTAAGGGCCGGTTAAGGCGCCGGGGGCGGGCAGCCATCCTTCCGTTACAGGCGGACTTCGGCAAATCAAGGCCCGTCAAGGGGCCGATCCGCGCAGAACCGACGCTCACAGCGCCCGCGGCATCAGCCGGCGCACGGCGAGCGTGGTGCCGATGCCGCCTTGGGCGATGAAGATGGCGGTGGCGATCGCCGCGCCGAGCATGCCGAAGGGCGGGATCAGCACCGCGCACAGCACGCAGCAGGAGACGAACTGGGCGGCGTTCAGCCAGCGCAGCACGCCGCCGTGGCCGGTCATGGCCAGCATGATGTCCTGGCAGGACAGGAGGCAGTTCACCAATTGGCCGACACTCATGATGACGAGCGCGGTGGCGGCGATCTCGAAGCCGGGGCCGATCAGCGCCAGCAGCGAGGCGGGAAACACCATCATGGCCAGCACCACCGGCACGCCGAAGGCGGCCACCGTGAGGCGGACCTTGCGGTTCAGGCTCCGAAGCTCGTCCCATTCGCCCTGGCGGTGATGGGCGGCGAACTTGGGCGCGGCGATGGTGCCGATGGAGATGATGACCACCCACACCAGCATGGAGATGCGGTTGGCGACGCTGAAGGCGCCCACTTCCGAGGGCATGCCGAAGGCCGCCAGCAGCAGCACCGGCAGCGAGTTGAGCGTGATCTGCACCACCTCCACCACGCCCAGCGGCAGCGCGGTGCGCCAGAGCGCAGGCAGGTGCTCCACCGCCGCCGCGTCGGCGTTGGGGTCGTCGATCCTCAGCCGGCCGCGGTCGCGCCAGATCAGGACGACCCCGAGCACGGCGGCGGCGAGGTTGGCGGCGGCGAGCGCATAGAGGATGCCGTCGAGCGAATGCACGCCCGCCGCCAGCGCCGCCAGCGTGAGGCCGGGCCAAAGGCCGTTCTGCACCAATTGCCCGAGGACGCCGCGGGTGAAGCCGGTGAGCGCGTGGCCGGTGAAGATGGCGAGCGTCTGCGGCACGATCGCCGCCGCCGAGATGGCGAGCGGGAATGCGAGGTCCGGCTCCTTGAAGACGTAGACCGAAAGCGGCTGCGCCAAGAGGATGGTGGCCGCCGTGCCGAGCACGCCGCCGAGCGTGACCCAGAACGTGCCGAGAAGCAGCGCGCGGCGCGCCTCGCGGCCCTTGCGGATCGCCAACTCCGCCGCCACGTGGCGCATCACCGCCTTCTCGAAGCCGGCGCGGGTCAGCGTCGAGATCAGCAGCACCCAGGTCAGGCACAGGAAGAACAGGCCGGATTCGTGGACGCCGAGCACCCGCGCCGCGATCATATACAGGCCGAGCTTGCCAACCATCTCAAGCGCACGCACGGCCAAGGCGGCCATGTAGGCGCCATAGGTGCGGACCATGTGGTAGAGCGTGTCGAGCCGGTTGAGCGTCATCGGGCTGGGATTGGCGCCGCCGGCCGAGGCTGGGGCGGAAGGAGTTGAGGCGATGCGAGACCAGACGGGCGCGCACCCGCACCCGCCTGCCCTTGCGGGGCGATGCGGACGTCCCGGCAACAAGCATGCCGGTCCGCCGGCGCAAGCGCCCGCGACCAAACCGAAATGCGCCGTCCCGCGCGCCGTCCGGCCGAT
>NZ_JBNFNU010000372.1:0-4163 GCF_057364445.1 Xanthobacter sp. BG11Y11_SDJG | reverse complement strand
CTGGTGGCCTTCCGCCAGGGCTGCCTCTATCGCGGGCCGGGCGGTGCATGCGCTGGAGCGCGCCGGGCGGCGTGGCGCATCGCCTATGAAAGCTCGGACCTGCTCGGCATCCAGGCGGCGCTGAAGGGCGGCCTCGGCGTCGCCGTGCTGCCGCGCCGGGCGATCACCGCCGACCACCGCGTGCTCGCGGCGGGCGAAGGCTGGCCTGACATCGCCCCCACCGAGCTTGCCTTGTGCGCCAGGCACGATCTCGGGCGCGGCGGGGGCGCGACCTTGTCGATCTGCTGGCGGCCTTCTGCGCCGCCGAGGAGGCACGCCCGCTGGCGGCCTGACGGCTCAGCCCGCCGCCGCGTGCCCCGCCAGCAGCGCGCGGCCCACCTGGCCGGCGCCCAGCAAACCGGGCGTGGCGTGCATGACCACATGGACCGGCATCAAAGTGAGCCGGTCGGTGTAGGGCGGATGGTCGTCGAAGGCGGCGCGGAACGGGCTGTCCGCGAACATGTGCGCCATGGCGCGGCCGATGCCGCCGGCCACGAACACGCCGCCGCGGGCGTCGAAGGCCAGCGCCAGGTCGCCCAGCACCCGGCCGAGCAGGCGCAGGAACACGTCGCAGGTCTCCCGTTCGCTGCGCTGGCCGTGGACCGCGGCCTTGATGATGCCGTGGGTGGTGAGGCTCTCGCCGGTGAGGATGCGATGGAGACGCACCAGGCCCTGGCCGGAGAGCACGTGCTCCACCGCCACCGGGCCGAGGTCGCGCACCAGATGGGCGATCACGCGGGCCTCGTCCGTCGTCACCGCCCCGAGCCGCATGTGGCCGGCTTCGCTGGCGAGCACGATGTTGCCCTCGGGGCGCGGCAGCAGGACAGCGGTGCCGAGGCCGGTGCCGGGGCCGCAGACCAGCATCGGCTCGCCCGGCGAGGCGCGCCCCGCGCCGACCTCGATCAGGTCCTCGCGCGTCAGCAGCGGCACCGCATGAGCGAGCGCCACGAAGTCGTTGACGACGGCCAGTTCGGCGAGGCCCATGGCGCGCGCGAAACCGGCCCGGCTGAAGCGCCAGTCGCGGTTGGTGAGGCGCACCTCCTCGCCGTCGACGGGGGCCGCCACGGCGAACGCGCCGAGCGTCGGCCGGGCGCCGCCGAGGCCGGCAAGATAGGCGCCCACGAGGTCCTCGAGGCCGGCATAGGAATCGTTGGTCTCGATGCGCACGTCGAACGGCAGGCCGTCGGCACCGGCGCGGGCGAGGCGCGTGGTGGTGCCGCCGATGTCCGCGAGGAGAAGCATGGGGGCCATGGGCAATCCGGTGGGAGCGGGAGGCGGACTTTAATCGCGCGGCGGGCCGAAGCAAATGCCCCCGGCCCCGGGCGGCGCTCAGAGCACCACCACGCCTGTATGCTTGGCCTCGCCTTCCGGTTCCACGTGGATGGTGATTTCGGTGTCGTCCATGTCGCTTTCGAGCGCCCGCTCGATGCGGTCGCAGATGTCGTGCGCGGCGGCGACGGTCATGGAGCCCGGCACCACCAGGTGGAACTCCACGAAGGTGATGCGCCCGGCATGGCGGGTGCGCAGGTCGTGCGCCTCGATGGCGCCTTCCGCGTGGGTGGAGACCAGTTCGCGGATGCGCGCCACCACGTCCGGCGGCGGTGCGGCGTCCATGAGGCCGCCCACGGATTCGCGCATCAGGCCCCAGCCGGTCCACAGCACGTTGAGCGCCACCAGCGCCGCCAGCAGCGGGTCGAGCTGCGGCCAGCCGGTGACCGGCACCAGCACGAAGCCGGCCAGCACGCCGGCGGAGGTGACCACGTCGGTAAGGATGTGCTTGCCGTCGGCGATCAGGGCCGGCGAGCGGTTGGCCCGTCCCACCCGCAGCACCACCACGCACCAGACCGCGTTGAGCACGGTGGCGGCGCCGTTCAGCAGCATGCCCTTCAGAGGCTGCTCCGGCAGGCGCGGGTCGAGGAAGCCGAAATAGGCCTCGCGCATGATGGTGAAGGCGGCGAGCACCACCAGCACGCCCTCGATGACGGCCGAGATGTATTCCGCCTTGTGGTGTCCGTAGGGATGGTTGGTGTCCGCCGGCTGGGCCGAGATGTGGAGCGCCGCCAGCGCCGCCAGCGAGGCGGCGACGTTGATGATGCTTTCGAGCGCGTCGGACAGCAGCGCCACCGAGCCGGTGACGAGATAGGCGAGGGACTTGAGGCCGAGCACCACGACGCCGACGCCGACGCTGGCCACCGCTACCCACAGCGTGGAGCGCTTCATCTTCGCCTCCCGGCGCGCAGGATGGAGGAAGAGCCGTCCCCACCGGCCCGCTCCGGCGCTGTAGCCCTCTTTCAGCCGCAGTGCAACATGGCCGCGCCCCGGCCCAAGACTCAGGACACCGCGGCGGCCTTGTCTTCGATGCGCGGCGCTCCGGCGTCGGGCAGCGGCGCCAGCCGGCGGTGCAGGTGCACCATGTAGGCCATGCCGAACACCGGCGTGATGAGGTTGAGGACCGGCACCAGGAGGATGGGCGAGATCAGCAGGCCGGCGATGAAGATGGTGGTGGCGTGGGCGCGCCGCAGCGCCCGCGCCTCCTCCGGCGTGCGGTAGCGCATGGCCGCCATCTCGAAATATTCCCGCGACAGAAGATAGGCGTTGGCGACGTAGAAGACGATCACGTTCACGCCCGGCACCAGCAGCAGGATCAAAGCGGCGAGGTTGACCGCCAGCACCAAGCCGAAGAAGCGGATGGAATAGGCGAGCGAGCGCAGGATGGGCTGCGGCGTGCCGCGGCGGTCGCCGGGATAGCTCGCGCCCTCCACCCGCTCCGCGACGTCGTCGGCGAAGAAGCCCGCCACCAGCGAGGAGGCGGCCGGGACCAGGTAGAACACGCCGAACACCAGCCCGAGCCCGGCCACCACGGCGAGCGTGGTCTCGATCCAGGGATAGGTGGGAATGTCGACGAAATGGGTCAGCGCCGCCTCCAGGCCGACGCCGAGCGCCACCAGCACCAGCAGAGCGAGGGCGACGGACTTGAGCAGCAGCCCTCGCAGGAGGGGCGAGAAGGTTTGGCGCAGGGCTTCAAAGGCGGCGGCGAGCATGGCGCGTCCCGGGTGGCGGTTCCGGCCACAGGTAAGCGCTCCCGGTCCCGCCCTCAAGGGCGCGATGCCCTCCCGGCGCCGGGTTGCGGCCAGATCGGCGCCGGCGGGCGATTCCCGCGTCCTGAGTTGAGAATGAACGTTCATTCTTGCGTGGGCGTGGCCTTTGGCGTAATGAGAGTGAACGTTCATTCGCAGTCTGGAGTCCGCTTTGTCCCTCCTCATCGCCCCCAGCGCGGAAGCAGCGGCCGAGTCGAAGCGCAGCCCCCAGCAGCAGCGCATCCTCGCCGCCGCCATGGCCTGCTTCGCCCGCGACGGCTTCCACGGCGCCTCCATGCAGAAGATCTGCGCCGAGGCGGGGATGAGCGCCGGGGCGCTCTACCGCCACTTCCCCTCCAAGGAGGCGATCATCGCCGCCATTGTCGAGGACGAGCGGGCGGAGCGCCTCAAGGTGTTCGACGAGGTTTACAAGTCGCCCACCATCCTCGGCGGGCTGATGGCGTGCCTGCGCCTGCTGCTCGAGGAGCAGACGCTGCCCACCGCCACCCTCGGCCCCGAGATCATGGCCGAGGCGATCCGCAACGCCTCGCTGCGCGACGCGGTGGAGCCGTGCGAGGCGGAGACCCGCGGCCACCTGATGGCGGCGCTGGAGGAGGCGGTGGCGCGCGGCGAGATCGATCCCGCTTTGCCGCTCGAGGAGGTGCTGGTGCTGCTTCAGGTTCTCGGCGACGGGATCATTCTCAATCACCAATTGCATCCCGAATGGGCCATTACGGAGCGGCTGCCGGCGCTGCACCACCTGGTGGTGCGCATGCTCGCGCCGGCACCGAAGGCGGGCTGACCATGGCCGCCCTGACAGCGGCCTGCGCAGCCGCACCCGAAGCTGAGCCCGAAGCAGAGCTCATGCGTCACCTTTGCCGCGGCGAATGCGCCGATGGTCACGGGATTGCCGCCGTTCGTTCCCATCTTCCGCCGCCCGCACTTCAGAAGGTTCTCCTCTCCATGGCCCGCGCCGCCGCTCCCGCATTGCCCGTGCTCGTTCTGGCCGCGGCGCCTGCCCTGGCCGGGGCCGCCAGGCCGCGCGGG
>NZ_JBNFNU010000371.1:0-4177 GCF_057364445.1 Xanthobacter sp. BG11Y11_SDJG | reverse complement strand
GCGGCGCGGCGCGGGGCCTCCTCGTCGTCGCTGGCGCCCTCGAACACCGCCACGAGCGCGCGGCGGATGGCCGACTGGCGCGCGGCGCCGGTGATCTTCGCGCCCATCAGGTCGGTGACGTAGAACACGTCCACCGCCCGCTCGCCGAAGGTCGCCACGTGCGCCGAGGCGATGTTGAGGTTGAGCCGCGACAGCGTGGTGGTGAGCTCGAACAAGAGGCCCGGCCGGTCGAGGCCGGAGACCTCCACCACGGTGTGGCGGTTCGACCAGGAATTGTTCACCGTCACCTCCGGCTCCACCGAGAAGGTGCGCCGGCCCTTCGGCAGCTTGCGGGCGATCACCTCCGGCAGGCGCACCTCGCCGGCCAGCGCCTTCTCGATGGCGTCCTTCACCTTGTCGGCGCGGCGCCGCTCGTCCTCGTCATGCTCGAAGGCGCGGCGGATGGAGATGGTGTCGAGCGCCAGCCCGTCCGTGGTGGTGGAGATGTGGGCGTCGACGATGTTGGCGCCGGCCGAGGCGCAGGCGCCGGCGATCACCGAAAGCAGCTTGGGATGGTCGGGTGCCAGCACCATCAAGGTGGTGATGCCCCGCGTGCGGTCGAGTTCCGCATGGACCGCCAGGCTCCTGCCCGCCGCCTCGGTGGCGTCCACGAAGCGGGCATGGATGAGCTTGGTGTCGAGGTCCACGCGCAGCCAATAGGGCGGATAGTGGCGCGACGCATAGGCGGCGACCTTCTCGTCCGGCCAGTCGGCGAGCGCGTGGCGGAACTGGGCCTGGGCGACGGCGACGCGCTTGCCGCGGTCGACCTCGGAGAAGCCGCCGGTGAGCACCGGCTCGGTCTCGTAATAGAGCGTGCGCAGAAGCTGCGCCTTCCAGCCGTTCCAGGTGCCCGGCCCCACCGCGCGGATGTCCGCCGTGGTGATGATGGTGAGCAGCTTCATGCGCTCGAGGTTCTGCACCACGGCGGCGAAGTTCTCGATGGTCTTCCTGTCCGAGAGGTCGCGCGACTGGGCGACGGTGGACATCACGAGATGCTGCTCCACCAGCCAGGCGACCGTCTCCGTCTCCACCGCCGAGAGGCCGAAGCGCGGGCAAAGGCGCCGGGCGATGCGGGCACCGGCGATGGAATGGTCCTCCGGGCGGCCCTTGGCGATGTCGTGCAGCAGCAGCGCCACATAGAGCAGGGCGCGGTTCTTCACCGTCGCCATCAGGTCGTTGGCGAGGCCGTTCTCGGGGTTCGACTTGCGCTCGATCTCCGAGAGGATGCCGATGCAGCGCAGCAGATGCTCGTCCACCGTGTAGTGGTGGTACATGTTGAACTGCATCATGGCGACGACCTTGCCGAACTCCGGCACGAAGCGCCCGAGCACGCCGGCCTCGTTCATGCGCCGCAGCACCGTCTCGGGCGCGTTGCGCGAGGACAGCACCTCCAGAAACAGGCGGTTGGCCTCCTCGTTCTCGCGCAGGTCCGCATCGATCAGCGCCAGCGAGCGGGCGGCAAGCCGCATGGCGTCCGGATGCAGCGCCAGGTCGCGCTTGTCGGCGATGTGGAACAGGCGGATGAGGTTGACGGGATCGCGCTGGAAGGCGTCCTCGTCCGCCACGTTGAGGCGGTCGTGGTCGACGATGAAGTCGGTGGTCTCCTTCAGCGCCACCTTGCGCGAGCGGCCGGAGAAGCGCTGCACCATGCCCTTGAGGCCGGGCACCGGCTTGTCGTGGCGCTCCTCCAGCGCGGCGGAGAGGATGGCGGTGAGGTCGCCCACGTCCTTCGCCACCAGGAAATAGTGCTTCATGAAGCGCTCGACGTCGCGCTGGCCGGGATGCTCGGTGTAGCCGAGGCGCTCGGCCATATCGCGCTGGAGGTCGAAGGAGAGGCGTTCCTCGGCCCGCCCGGTGAGGAAGTGCAGGTGGCAGCGCACCGACCACAGGAAATCCTCGCAGCGGGTGAACAGCCGCGCCTCCTCGCGGGTGAACACGCCCTTCGCCACCAATTGCCCGGTGGCGCGCACGCGGTAGACGTATTTCGCGATCCAGAACAGCGTGTGCAGGTCCCTGAGGCCGCCCTTGCCGTCCTTGACGTTGGGCTCCACCAGGTAGCGCGACTGGCCGGCGCGGCGCAGGCGCTCCTCGCGCTCGGCCATCTTGGCGGCCACGAACTCGGCGGCGGTGCCCTCCACCACCTCCTTGTCGAAGCGCCGTTCCAGGTCCTCGAACAGGGCCTTGTCGCCCACCAGGAAGCGCGCCTCCAGGATCGAGGTGCGGATGGTGACGTCGGCCCGAGCCTGGCGCAGCGATTCGTCCACCGAGCGGGTGGCGTGGCCGACCTTCAGGCCGAGGTCCCACAGCATGTAGAGCATGGCCTCGGCGACGCTCTCGCCCCAGGCGGTCTGCTTGTAGGGCAGCACGAACAGGATGTCGGTGTCGGAGCCCGGCGCCAGCATGCCGCGCCCGTAGCCGCCCACCGCCGCCACCGCCATGCGCTCGGAGCGCGAGGGGTTGTCCATGGGGTAGAGCAGCGTCGTGGCCACCTCGAACGCCGCCTGGATGATGGCATCCTGGAGCGCGGACAGGCGCTGGGCGCAGCACCGCCCGCACCCCTCCTCCATCAGCAGCCGCTCGGCCTCCGACCGGCCCTCGGCGAGCGCACGCTTCATGCGCGTGACGACCGCCTGCCGCAATTCCAGGTCGCGGCCCTGATGGGCGCGGGCGATGTCGAGAATCTCGGCCTTGAGCGCCTTGCCCTCGAAACGCTCGCCGATGGTCCGGGTCGCCCGCGGCGGGCGGGGGGCGGAGGTGCGCTGGATGTTCATGGCAAGAGTTATGCGCGAGATGGCGCAGGGCGTCGAGGGGCGCGGCGCCCGCGGCGCATGCCTTTGTGCTGCAATGCGGCAATGCTAGGCTTGCTCTTTCGCATGCCGGAAACCACCCATGGCCGCTCCGCTTCTTGTCGCCTTCACTGCCGGGCCGGCCGGCCTCTGGCGCATCGATCGCATCGCGCCGGTGATCGGCCCGACGCTGGCGGAAGCCGATCGCCTGGACGTCGCAGAGGGCCAGCGGCCGGACCCGGCGGCGGGCACCGCGTGGCAGCTCGGCGGGGTGACCAGTCATCCGCGCTACACCGAGCGCGCGGAGCTTTCTGCGCTGCGCGCGCGGCAGGAGGGCCTGGCACGTCCCGGCGCCACCTGCGCCGCGCTGATCCCGGTGCGCAAGACCGAGGCCTGGTGGGAACTGGCCCAGGACGAGCGGCGGGCCGTGATCGAGGAGCGCTCGCGGCACATCGCCATCGGCCTCGACTATCTGCCCCAGGTGGCGCGCCGGCTGCACCACAGCCGGGAGATCGGCGGCGAGCCGTTCGATTTCCTGACCTGGTTCGAATACGCGCCCGCCGACGCCGCGGCGTTCGAGGAGCTGGTCGGCCGCCTGCGGGCGACCGAGGAATGGCGCTATGTGGATCGGGAGGTGGACATCCGCCTCAGCCGCGACGGGGGCGCGGTCGCCATGGGCGCGGTCTTCTGAAGCACTCGCGAGCGGGGTGAAGCCGGTCCGCGCAATGCAGGCGCGTCGGACCGCCGGCGCCCGCGCGGCTCAGCGCTTGTTGCCGCTGAGCCAGGCCAGGAGCGGATTGGCCGGCGGCGGCGGGTTGGCGAGTTCCGCCACCACGATCAATTGCTTGACCTCGCCCCGCTTGAAGGCGGCAAGGAACTTCTCGTAGTCCTTGAACGAGACGCAGCCGTTGGAATCGCCGCGCGGCCCCAGCAGGTAGCTGTGGGTGAGGATGCCGTCGCGCCCGAACATCTTGTCCTTTTCGACCGGATGCATGCGGATCGCCTCGACGCCGTGGAACAGCGCCTCGCGCATCACCAGATTGTAGGTGTTGGGCGGAGTCGGGCCGACCATGCGCTTGGAGACGTGGCGCGGGTCGTCGAACATCTTGCCGTAGCCGGAATGCGCCTCCAGCCGGTCGCCGTTGGGCATGTAGACGGTCTGGCCGACGATGTCATAGACCGCATAGCCGCTGCCGGGGGTGGGCAGGGCCACGTCCGCCTTGGTCCACGGCACATGGTCCTTGTCCGCGTCGCGCGCGGCGAGGTCGCCATAGGCGTCGCGCTCGCGCGTGAGCGGGTTGGGCGTCGGCAGGGGCGCGGCGGACGCCGCCCGGCGGCCACGGCGACGGCCG
>NZ_JBNFNU010000370.1:0-4191 GCF_057364445.1 Xanthobacter sp. BG11Y11_SDJG | reverse complement strand
CCGGGGTGAGGGTTCGCCGCCCTGCGAGCCGCCACGCACGAGATGCGCTCCGCGCGCCCCTCACCCCGGCCCCTCTCCGCGGGGGGAGAGGGGAGTGGCGACCGGTTTGAGGCGGTGGGGATTGAGGCATCACCGGCCGGCTTCCGCAGCCGGGCGGCGGAGTCGGCGTGCGACGGCGAGACCAGGAATCAGCGGCCGCTGTCAGAAATCGGGCGCCGCCCCACCCGTTCGCGCCCCCTCTCCCTTGCGGGAGAGGGCGGGGTGAGGGGTTTCGCCGCCGCCTTTTGGTCCGCCCCGCAGCCCGCGCAGAGCGCTCCGCGCGCCCCCTCACCCCCGGCCCCCTCTCCCGCGCGGGAGAGCGAAAAGGAGCCGGGGGTGGGCATTGGGGCATCGCCATCTGCGCCCAGCGAGGAGACGCGGCGCAATTTTCGAAGCATGCCGGCCCGCGCCGGCGCCGGGAGGGCCCTCAGGCGGCGACGCGCTGGAGCGCGTCGATGACCTCGTCCACCACGGTCTCCACCAGTTCGCGATCCTCGCCCTCGCCCATCACGCGGATCACCGGCTCGGTCCCCGAGGGGCGGATGAGGAGGCGGCCGGTGTTGGACAGGCGCTGCTCGCCGCGGGCGATGGCCTTCTTCACCGCCTCGTTCTCCAGCGGCTTGCCGGAGCCGTAGCGCACGTTCTTCAGGATCTGCGGCATGGGCTCGAAGCGGTGGCACACTTCGGACACCGGCTTGCCGCTGCGCGAGACCACCGCCAGCACCTGAAGCGCGGCCACGAGGCCGTCGCCGGTGGTGGAATAGTCGGACAGGATGATGTGCCCGGACTGCTCGCCGCCCACATTGTAGCCGTCGGCCCGCATGCGCTCGAGCACGTAGCGGTCGCCCACGGCGGTGCGGGCCAGCGTCAGGCCCTCGCTGGCGAGATAGCGCTCCAGCCCGAGATTCGACATCACGGTGGCGACGATGCCGTCGCGCGAGAGGCGGCCGTCCACCTTGAAGCTCTCGGCCACCACCGCCATGAGCTGGTCGCCGTCCACCACATGGCCCTTTTCGTCGACGATGATGACTCGGTCGGCGTCGCCGTCGAGGGCGATGCCGATGTCGGCACGCACCTCGCGCACCTTCGCCGACAGCGCGGCGGTGGCGGTGGAGCCCACGTCGCGGTTGATGTTGAGGCCGTCCGGCTCGACGCCGATGGAGATCACGTCCGCGCCCAGCTCCCACAAAGCCTCGGGGGCGACGCGATAGGCGGCGCCGTGGGCGCAGTCCACCACCACGCGCATGCCCTCGAACGACTGGTTCCGCGGCAGCGTGCCCTTGGCGTATTCGATGTAGCGCGCATGCACGCCTTCGAGCCGCTTGGCGCGGCCGATCTCGGCGGGCTTGGCCAGCTTCTTGGAGAGGTTCTGCCCCACCAGGCTCTCGATCTCCCGCTCCACCTCGTCGGAGAGCTTGTAGCCGTCCGGACCGAACAGCTTGATGCCGTTGTCGTCGAACGGGTTGTGCGAGGCGGAGATCATCACGCCGAGGTCGGCGCGCATGGAGCGCGTCAGCATGCCCACGGCCGGGGTCGGCATGGGTCCGAGCAGGAACACGTCCATGCCCACGGAGGTGAAGCCGGCGACCAGCGCGGTCTCCAGCATGTAGCCGGACAGGCGCGTGTCCTTGCCGATCACCACCCGGTGGCGGTGATCGCCGCGGCTGAACACGAGGCCCGCCGCCATGCCGACGCGCAAGGCGAGGTCCGCCGTGAGCGTGGCATTGGCGCGGCCGCGCACGCCGTCGGTTCCGAAATACCTGCGAGACATGGGGTCCTCGTGCGAACGCTCGGCACTCTCGCCGCCATTTACCACTCGCTGCGAGGCCCCGCCATCCTTCTGCGACAAGTGGTCTACCGGCATACCGCCGCCGCGGTCAACGCCGGGCTCCCAGCGTGTCGGCGCGGCCGCCGGGGCCTCGTCGACGCGGGGGCTCATCTCATGCCCCCGTCTGTCAAAATGCCTGATGTTCCTGGGCGTCCCGGCCGCCCGCGGCGCCGGGACCCGCCTCGGCGAGCGCGGCCACGAGCCGCTCGAACGAGGCGACCGACTGGCGCACCTCCTCCGGGCTCAGATCCCAGATGGAGCCGCCGCGGGGCGGCTCCGGCGCCCGATGGCCGATGCGCTCAAGAAGCTCGCGCATGCTCTGGGCGACGGCGGACATGGCGGCCCAGCCCCCGCGCCCTTCGCGCATCTCCCCAGCCGCGAAACCAGAGGCCAGATCCGTCACCGATCGTTCTCCTCGTGGAACCCTGCGTGACCGTGCACGCCCGGCGACCCGGGCGGCCGCGCTCGCGTCCGCTCCAGCACCCGCCGCGTGCGGCCGCCCAGCCTCGCCGCACGCCGCTTATTCTACCGGTAAAGGTTAAGACTGCTTGCACGACAACGCCTCGGCGTGCACAAGACCGGCGATTCCATTCGGAGACCGCCCCGCCGTGACCAGCCCCCGCCTCGACGTGCTCGCCATCGGAAACGCCATCGTCGACGTGCTCGCCGCGCGGAGGAGGACTTCCTCGCCTCCCACGGCATGGCCAAGGGCGGCATGACGCTGATCGACGAGGCACGGGCGGAGGCGGTCTATGGCGCCATGGGGCCGGGCACCGAGGCCTCCGGCGGCTCCGCCGCCAACACCGCCGCCGGCATCGCCTCGCTGGGCGGCAAGGCCGGCTTCATCGGCAAGGTGAAGGACGACGTGCTCGGCACCGTGTTCGGCCACGACATCCGCGCCGCCGGCGTCGCCTACGTCACCCCCGCCGCCACCGACGGCCCGGCCACCGCCCGCTGCCTGATCCTGGTGACGGCGGACGGCGAGCGCACCATGAACACCTATCTCGGCGCGGCGCAGAACCTCACCACCGCCGAGATCGACGCCGCCATGGTGGAAAGCGCGAAGGTCACGTATCTCGAAGGCTATCTGTGGGACCCGCCGGCGGCGAAGGACGCCTTCCTCGAAGCCGCCCGCATCGCCCATGGCGCCGGCCGCGAGGTGGCGCTCACGCTCTCGGACGCCTTCTGCGTCGACCGCTACCGCGGCGAGTTCCTGGAGCTCATCCGCTCGGGCACCGTGGACCTCGTGTTCTGCAACGAGGCGGAGCTGAAGTCGCTGTATGAGACCGCCGACTTCGACGCCGCCTTGGTGGCCCTGCGCAAGGATGCCAAGCAGGCGGTGGTGACGCGCTCGGAGAAGGGCGCCTCCTTCGTCACCCCGGGCGCCGTGGTCTCGGTGCCGTCGCGGCCGGTGGAGCGGGTGGTGGACACCACCGGCGCCGGCGACCTGTTCGCCGCCGGCTTCCTGGTGGGCCATGCGCGCGGGCTCGACCCGGCCACCTCGCTGCGCCTCGGCGCGCTGGCGGCGGCGGAGATCATCTCGCAGATGGGCGCCCGGCCGCAGCGCAACCTGCTCGACCTCGCCCGCGAGGCGGGTCTGCTCGCCTGAGCGGGGCCTTGACCGGCGCCGGCGGCGAGATCGAACGCACGGACGGCGAACCCGCGGATGGCGACGCCCAGTCCGCCCGCGCGCTCGCCGCCATCGACCGCGGCGCGCGGGGTGGTGATGGTGCTGGGCGGGGCCGGCACCGGCAAGACCACCTTCCTGCACCGCCTGCGGCGCGAACCGCGCGGCCGGCAGGTGTTCCTCGCCCCCACCGGCGTCGCCGCGCTCCAGGTGGGCGGACAGACCATCCATTCCTTCTTCGGCATCCCGCCGCGCCTGCTCAACCCGGACGAGGTGAAGCCGCGCGTGCAGGTGCGCCGCCTCCTCAAGAAGCTCGACCGGGTGGTGATCGACGAGATCTCGATGGTGCGCGCCGACCTGCTCGACGCGGTGGACATCTCGCTGCGCATCGCGCGCGACACTTCCGAGCCGTTCGGCGGCGTGCAGATGGTGTTGGTGGGCGACTTCCTGCAACTGCCGCCGGTGGTGCCCATGGCCGAGCAGGAGATGCTCGGGCCGCATGGGCTATGAGGGCCCGTTCGCCTTCCAGTCCAAGGCGCTGGCGGAGCAGGAGACGGACGGCGTCCCCTTCACCCACGTGCACCGCCAGACCCGACCGCGCCTTCATCGCGACTGCTGGACGCGCTGCGGCGCGGGCGCGGCGCGCGCGAGGCGGCGGAGGCGCTGAACGCGCCTGCGTGCGGCCGCACCGGGACGG
>NZ_JBNFNU010000369.1:0-4197 GCF_057364445.1 Xanthobacter sp. BG11Y11_SDJG | reverse complement strand
GGTGGGGCGCGGCCAAGGTCGTCGCGCTCGGCCGCCCGGCGCTCGCGGAGGAGATCGCCGCCTGGGACATCGACGTGCGTTCCGACGGCCAGGGCCTTCCCGAAGGCAAGGGCTCGGTGAAGGAGGGCGAGGAGGTGTTCCTCGAACAATGCGCCGCCTGCCACGGCGAGTTCGGCGAGGGTGCCGGCCGCTGGCCGGTGCTGGCCGGCGGCGCCGGGACGCTGAAGTCGGAACGGCCCGAGAAGACCATTGGCTCGTTCTGGCCCGATGCCTCCACCGCCTACGACTACATCCACCGGGCGATGCCGTTCGGCAACGGCCAGTCGCTCACCGCGGACCAGACTTACGCCATCGTCGCCTACCTGTTGAACCTGAACGACGTGGTGAAGGACGACTTCGTGCTCTCCAAGGAAAACTTCGCGAAGGTGAAGCTTCCGAACCAACCGAACTTCTTCGACGATGACCGTGAGAAGAGCGAAAAAGCCTTCTGGAACTCAAATCCCTGCATGAAGAACTGTACCGGGGAGGTGAAGGTGATTAGCCGCGCGCGCATCCTCGACGTGACGCCGGACGGCGAGCAGAAGGGCAATCTGGAGTGACGCCGCGACCAGCGCGGGCGCTCCTCGGCAGGGCGGTGCGTTCGCGCACCGCCCTCTCGGCGTTTCTGGCGCCCCTTCTCATCGGCCCGGCGGGGGCGAGCGCCTCCGGCGACCGCGAATACGGCGCCTACCTCGCCTCGCAATGCGTCACCTGCCACCAGGCCTCCGGCGCCACGGTGGCCGGCGTGCCGGCCATCGTCGCCTGGCCGGAGGACCAGTTCGTGGCCGTGCTCAACTCCTACCGCAGGAAGGAGCGCGACAACGAGGTGATGCGCACCATCGCCGCCACCCTCACCGAGGAGGAGATGGCCGCGCTCGCGGCCTATTTCGGCAGCCTGAAGCCCGCAGGCGGGCACTGAACGGACCCGCCCGCCGCCGCGCGCGGACGGGGCGGGCCATGGCCGGCCGGGGGCATCCCCGGCGCGCAGAAACGAGGCGCCGCAAAAGGCGCCCGTATGGAGGAGGAGACGATGTTCAACTTCGGCCGCCGAGCCTTTCTCGGCACCCTCGCTTTGGCCGGCGCGGCGCCCGTCGCCGCCTCCGCCGCGCAGAGCCTCAAGCTCGCCGACATCAAGAAGGAGGCGGACAATGCCTGCCTCTACCATTGCGACTTCGGCGACCCGCCGCGCTTCGTGCAGATGCTCACCAACATCTCCAACCACTATTCGGCCTATGGCGCGGACCCGTTCGCGCTCCAGCTTGCCGTGGTGGCGCACGGGCAGGGGGTGAAGTTCTTCCTGGAGAACCTCGACGGCACCACCTGGAAGGAGGAGGTGATGGTGCCTTCCATCTTCGAGAAGGTGGATGGCGTCGCCAAGAACGGGCTCAAGATCTACCTCTGCTCCATCACCTTCGAGCGCCTCAAGCTCGACAAGGAGAAGGTGCGCAAGGCGCCCTACATCGCCTTCGTGCCATCGGGCGTCGCCACCGTCGGCGCGCTTCAGAACAAGGGTTTCGCCTACATCAAGATCGGCTGACAGGCCGGCACCGGGAGGAAACGACAATGACCAATCTGTCTCGCAGGCACTTCGTCGCCGGCGCGGGCACGCTCGCTCTCGCCACCACGCTCGGGGCACCGGCGGTGCTCGGCCAGGCCAAGCCGCGCCTCGTGGTGGTGGGCGGCGGACCGGGCGCGCCACGGTGGCGCGCTACGTCGCCAAGGATTCCGGCGGCGCCATCGACGTGACGCTGGTGGAGCCGGCGCCGAAATTCGTCACCTGCTTCCACTCCAACCTCTATCTCGGCGGGTTCCGCTCCTTCGACAGCCTGGAGCACGGCTACGACAAGCTTGCCGCCCAGGGCGTGAAGATGGTGCGCCAGGCGGCCAAATCCATCGACCGGGACAAGAAGGAGGTGGTGCTCGAGGACGGCTCTCGCCTTCCTTTCGACCGCCTCGTGCTCGCGCCGGGCATCGACCTCAAATATGATTCCGTGCCCGGCTGGTCGAAGGCGGCGGAGGAGGTCATGCCCCACGCCTGGAAGGCGGGTCCGCAGACCAAGCTGCTCAAAGCCAAGCTCGACGCGGTGCCCGATGGCGGCCTGATCGTCATGATCGCCCCGCCCAACCCCTATCGCTGCCCGCCCGGTCCCTATGAGCGCGTCTCCATGATGGCGCATGCGCTCAAGGCCTCGGGGCGCGGCAAGGCCAAGATCATCATCGTCGACCCCAAGGACAAGTTCTCCAAGATGGGCCTGTTCCAGGAGGGCTGGGAGCGCCACTATCCGGGCATGGTCGAGTGGCTCGCGCCCAGCATCAATGACGGCGTGAAGTCGGTGGACCCGAAGACCGGCACCGTCGTGACCGGGTTCGAGACCTACAAGAACGCCGCCCTGGTGAACGTCATCCCCGCGCAGATGGCCGGCGCCATCGCCCGCGACGCGGGGCTCGCCAACGCCTCCGGCTTCTGCCCCATCGACCCGGAGAGCATGGCCTCGCAGATGGACCCGAACGTGTTCATCGTCGGCGACGCCGCCATTCCCGGCGATATGCCGAAATCGGCCTTCGCCGCCAACAGCCAGGCCAAGGTGGCGGCCATGGCGGCGCGCGCCGCGCTCACCGGCTCGAAGGCGTTTCCGGCGCGCTATGCCAACACCTGCTGGAGCCTGATCGACACCGACGACGCGGTGAAGGTGGGCGGGCGCTATGCGCCGGCCGACGGCAAGATCAAGGAGGTGGAGGGCTTCATCTCCAAGACCGGCGAGAGCGCGGAGGTGCGCCGGCAGACCGAGCAGGAGAACATGGGCTGGTATGCCGGCATCACCGCCGACATCTGGGGCTGAGCGCCCGTCTGGAGCATCGCGGGGAGGGGTGCGCGGAGCCTGCTCTGATCCTTGAGCCACGTCATGGCCGGGCTTGTCCCGGCCATCCACGCGGTGGGGCAGGGAACGGCTTGCGCATGTTGCCCCAAGCGGTTGAGCGTGGATACCCGGGACAAGCCCGGGCATGACAAGCGGGCCTTGCGGCCTTCCCATGAAGAGACGCCCGCTGGGAGGCCGGCGGGCGTCTCCGCATGAGTGCACGGGCGCGGCCGTCAGGTGCCCATATATTTGATGGTGCAGCCATAGGGGCGGGTGACGGCGGTCTTTACCGGCTCGCCCTTCACCGCCGCCGCCATGGCGTCGCGCAGATAGGGCACCGCCTTCTCGATGTCGTCGGCGCGGGTGGAGGCGATGGAATCGATGCCGCCCATGTAGAGCAGCGTGCCGTCCTTGCCGATGACGTACATGTGCGGCGTCACCTGGGCGCCGTAGGCGCGGCCGATCTTGCCGTCCGGGTCCATCAGCACCGCCGCCGGCATGGCCTTGCGCGAGCCGGTGAGGCCGTTTGCGGTGGGGCCGTCCACCGCGCCCTGCTCGCCGGGGGCGGACGAGATCACGGTGAGCCAGACCACGCCCTGGGCCTTCGCCTCCGCCTGCAGCTTCTGCATGTTGCCGGCGCCGTAGTGCTTGCGCACGAACGGGCAGTCGTGGTTCGTCCATTCCAGCACCACCACCTTGCCCTTCAGGGCCGCGAGGCTCTGGGTCTGGCCGTTGCTGTCGGTGGCCGTGAAGGCGGGCGCGGGCTGGCCGATCTGCGGCGCCGCGAAGGCCGGCGTCGCGGCGAGGAAGCGGGGACCGTGCGGCGAGGCTCGCGGCGCCCCGCCATCAGGAAGGTGCGCCGGCCAAGGGTGGCCGGCCGGTCGGAAGAGAAGCGTCGGGTCATGCGTCGTCTCCGTTGGGTCAGGGGGCGGCGCGGTCGAGCGCCGCGACGAGGGAGGCTTCGGTGAGCACGGTGGAGAGCACCGCCGGGTCCCCGCCGCCGGCGGGGTAGAGGGCATAGAAGGGCAGGCCGTCGCGCCCGAAGGCGCGCAGGAACTGGGTGATCTCCGGGTCCTGGTTGGTCCAGTCGCCCTTGAGATAGGCGATGCCCTTGTCCTTGAACGCGGCCTTGGCCGCGGCGGTGGAGAGCGCCGTGCGCTCGTTGACGAGGCAGGTGATGCACCAGGCCGCCGTCATGTTCACGAACACCGGCCTGCCCTCGCGCCGCAGCGCCGCGAGCCGGGCGGCGGAAAACGGTTCGCTGCCGGCCGATGCCTCGGCGGCCGCGGAGGGGGGCGGC
>NZ_JBNFNU010000368.1:0-4198 GCF_057364445.1 Xanthobacter sp. BG11Y11_SDJG | reverse complement strand
CGCGCCGCCTGCCCGCCTGCCGCTGGCGACGCCGGGGCTCCCGGGTGGGGCTGTTTCGGCGGCTCGTTTCAATCCCCGCCCCATGGCGCCCACCGGGCGGCGAGCCTGCTGGCGCTGCACCGGCTGCGGCTCGACCGGGTGTGGTGGCTGGTGACGCCGGGCAACCCGCTGAAGAACAACAACGATCTGCCGGGCATTGAGGAACGCGTGGGGTTCGCCCGCGCCGTGGCGCGCCACCCGCGCATCGACGTCACCGCCTTCGAGGCCGACTTCGGCGTGCGCTATTCCTACGAGACCGTCCGGCTGCTCACCCGCCGGCTGCCCGCGGTGCGCTTCGTCTGGATCATGGGCGCCGACAATCTGGCGCGCTTCCACCATTGGCAGCGCTGGCGCGAGATCGCCGACCTCGTCCCCATCGCCGTGGTCGACCGCATGGGCGACAGCCTTGCCGCCACCGCCTCGCGGGCGGCGCAGGCGCTCGGGCGCCACCGCATCGAGGAGAGCGACGCCCCGCTCCTGGCGAACCTGCACCCGCCCGCCTGGGTGTTCCTCCACGGGCTGAAATCCCCTGTGTCTTCAACGCAGATCCGCGCCGCGCGCGGCGGCGCAGCGCGCTTTTCGGCGGCGTGAGAGCGCACAACCCTTGAAAATTCGTTGATTCGCCTGCATTCTATGTGAGTGCACGCGGGTGCGGCCACCCGCGGCCATCCGAATGCGAGAGGAACCGGACCCCTGTCCACGACGGCTCTTTCGGCGGCCGCCACGATCATGGCGCCCGCCCCGCTCTCCGAAGCGCCTGACGCGGAGGAGATGCTCGCCCTCGTCAAAGCCCGGCTCGAAGACGACAAGTCCGAGGACATCGTCTGCATCGATCTGCGCGGCAAGACGTCCATCGCCGACTTCATGGTGATCGCCTCCGGCCGCTCCCAGCGGCATGTGGGCGCCATCGCCGAGCACCTCATCGAGGCGCTGAAGCAAGCGGGCGTCAAAGGCGTCAGGATCGAGGGCCAGCCGGCCTGCGACTGGGTGTTGATCGACGCGAACGACGTGATCGTCCACATCTTCCAGCCCGAAGTCCGCAGCTTCTACAATATCGAGAAGATGTGGGCCGGCCCCGCCCGCGCCTGAGCGCGGGCCAGGAGGGGTGCGTCTCGTCCTCGCCTGTGTCGGCCGGCTGAAAGCCGGGGCCGAGCGGGAACTCGTGGCGCGCTACCTTGACCGCGCCCGCGCCGGCGGGCGGCAGGTGGGCTTCAGCCAGGTCGACATGGTGGAGATCGGCGAATCCACCGCCCGCCGCCCCGAGGACCGCATGGCGGAGGAAGGCGCCGCTCTGGTCGCCGCCTTTCCCCCCGACGCGGCCCTGGTGATTCTCGATCCGCGCGGACGGGCGCTCTCCAGCGAGGCGTTCACGGACTGGCTGCGCGCGCGCCGCGACGGCGGTATCGGCTGCGTCTGTCTCGTCATCGGCGGCGCCGACGGGCTGAGCGAGCAGGTGCGCAACCGCGCGGAACTGCTGGTGGCTTACGGCGCCGCGACCTTTCCCCACCAATTGGTCCGGGCCATGGCGGCCGAGCAGCTCTATCGGGCCGTTACCATCCTCTCCGGCCATCCCTATCACCGGGCCTGAGCGGCCGCCGGCATTGACAGGAGGCGTGCGCGCCCTTATCACGCCGGCTCGATCCATCAAGAAAGGTGTCGACGAGCCGCGCGGCATGCGCGCCGCGGTCGGCCGAAGGCTGATTACCATGAAGATCCGCAATTCGCTGAAGTCGCTGCTGGGCCGCCACCGGGACAACCGCCTGGTGCGCCGCAAGGGCCGCGTCTACATCATCAACAAGACCCAGAAGCGCTTCAAGGCGCGCCAGGGCTGATCCGCGCGCTGCTGCGGCCACTCCGGCACGCCGGGCGCGTGCCGGCGGCATCGCCGGATCGTGACCGCCGCGGCGGCACCCCGCTGATCTGCCCGTTGACGAACGGCGGCCGAGGCTCGACACTTTTTCCATGAGTGTCGAGACCGTGCCGCCGATTTGCGTTTCCGCGCCTGCCCGGACGAGGCGGCTGCGCCGCGCCGCCTTGCTGGTCCTGCTGCTCGGCCTCACGGCCGGGCCGGCTTGGGCCCAGTCGCCGGGCCCCTCGCAATCGCGCCCCGATGCTGCGCGGCCGGCTCCCAATGGCGACGCCAAATCCGACCGCTCCGACAAGGCGGCGGAGGCACCGCGCCCGCGGCCGCCGAAGGACAAGCGCACCCAGCTCGAAGGCCTGTTCGCCGCGCTGAAGGTGGCGCCGGACGACCAATCCTCGAAGCAGATCGCCAACCGGCTGGAGGCGATCTTCGCCGATTCCGGCTCGCCCAGCTGTGACATCCTCATGGCCCGCGCTTTGGCGGCGGCGGATGCCAAGCAGTTCGACCTGGCGCTGGAACTGCTGGACCAGGTGATCCTGATCGAGCCCGATTATATCGGCGCGATCAGCAAGCGGGCGACGCTGCGCTACATGAAGGACGACTATGCCGGTGCGCTGGCCGACCTGCGCGAGGTGATCGCCCGCGAGCCGCGCCATTACGCCTCCATGTATGGCCTTGCCCTCATCCTGCGCGACCTCGGCGACGACAAGCGCGCGCTCGACGCCGTGCGGCGTGCGCGCGCGGTGAACCCGCGCATCGACGGGTCCGAGGACCTGGAGGATCAGCTCACCGTGAAGGTGGAAGGCCGCCAGATCTGACGCCTGCCGGGCCGTTTCGGCGTCGGCAACGCTGCCGGGCCGGTCGTCTCACGGCTTTTTCGGTGGCGGTGGCGGCAGCGGCGCGGCGGCCTGGGGTGGCGGCTTCGACTGGTTCGCCTCGGTGAGCTGCACGGTCCAGGACTTCTGCTGCTGGGTGTCCACCTCGAAGAAGCCGGTGCGCTCGAAGCCGCGCGCCAGGCAATCCTCGGCGCCGCGGATGGTGAACTCCTTCTCCCGCGTGCACATATGGGCCTTGCCGGCCCACTCGCCGCCCTGGTCGTAGTCCACCGCATAGAGATAGTAGAAGCGCGCCGGCAGGTCGCCGCGCAGCAGCGTCTCGCAACTGTTGGCGCCCACGTTCCACCAGCCTTCGGTGAGCCAGGTGTCGCCCTCCTTGTAGCCGATGGCGATGCCGATGCGGCTCTGGGTGCGGTTGCACAGGCGGAAGTCGGCCTGCGCCGCCGCCGGCCAGAGCAGGAGCGCGAGGGCGGCCAGCGCCGCGAGGCGGCCGAACGGCCGGCGCCCGGTGCGCAGCGCAGAGCGTGTTGTGCGGAGGAGGCGGGGCGACATCATTCCGCGTTCGATGGACCCATGGACGTTCAAATGACCGTTCACCTTCGGGCATCGACCTTGGCCGCTGCCGTCCAGGGTGGGTTTGTTTGCCCGCCTTGGGCCGCCGCGTCAATGCTCGGTGCGCGTTCTGTCTGGACGCGTATCGGGGCGCAAGGATGGCGGCGAGCGCGGACGGGCGACGAAGAGGCCCGCCACCACCAGGCCCCCGCCGGCCCATTGGATAAGGCTCAAGCCCTCGCCCAGAAACAGCGCCCCGAGCGCCGCGGCCGAGACCACCTCGAGGAAGAAAACCAGCGATCCGAATACCGGCGGCACCGCGGCCAGCCCCACCGACAGCAGCCCCAGCCCGCCCACCTGGCTGACCAAGGCGAGCGCCGCCAGCGCAGCGACGCCGGTTCCAGAAGCGGGCCAGAGCGTCGGCTCCAGCGCCAGGGCAACGGCGAGCAGCACGATGCTGGTGACGGCGGTGGAAACCAGCGTCACGGCGGCGGCACCGGCGGTCTGGCGGGCGGCGCGGACGGCGAGGAAATATCCGGCGAAGAACACGGCGGTGACGAGGCCCGCCCCGTCTCCCGCGAGGCGCTCGGGATCGAGCTGCCAGCTCTCCCCCACCAGCGCCAGCGCCCCGGCGGCACACAGGGCCAGCCCGGCGAGGCTGCGCGCCGAGACTCGGGTGCGCAGCACCAGGGCTGCATAGAGCGTCACCCACAGCGGCGAGGTGGTGGCGAGCACGGTGGCGTTGGCGACGCTGGTGCCGAGGATGGCGAGATGCCAGAAGACGAGGTCCCCGGCGAAGAACAGCCCCGCCGCGAGGCTTGCCCGCGGAACCGCTCCGAAGCGTCGGGACCGACGCCCGTGTCTGCCCACCGGACGTCCGTGCGCGGAGCGGACGACGTGGCGGCAA
>NZ_JBNFNU010000367.1:0-4202 GCF_057364445.1 Xanthobacter sp. BG11Y11_SDJG | reverse complement strand
GCCGCATGGGCCATGCGGGCGCCATCATCTCCGGCGGCAAGGGCGGCGCCGAGGACAAGATCGCCGCCATGGAGGCCGCGGGCATCCGCGTGTCGCCCTCCCCGGCGCGCCTCGGCAAGACCCTCGTCGAGGTGCTCAAGGGCTGAATCGGCGCGGGAAGGGCTTCCTCCCCTTTCCCGCCCGCCTCTCGTCATACCTCCTGCGCGTCGCGCGCAGAGGTGTGACGGAAGGGAAGCAGGTACGAAGAAAGTGCGGCGGCCGTTGCCTTTCGGCCGCCGTGCACCCATTTTCGCCGCAAAGCTCGGCGACGGCGTGGCCCCAGGCTGGCGCCTGCAGGGGCGCTCCCCGGACCGGTGCCGGAGGCAGCGATCCGGGCGGACGTTTGGGGCGAAGGTTTCAAGGCACCGCTGCCGCAGGCCGCCACGAGCCCAGCAGCGGTGAAGGGGCGTCCGGCTCCGGCCGGGGGCTCGATTGTGGCACATGACGAGGCCATGGGGCCGCGCACCCCTTCGCGCCCGCCGGACGGCGGACCGCGGAAGACCCGCGCGGCGCCACGACCATGCGGGAAGAAGCCCATGTCGCGCGCGGATCAGAACGACATTTTCCTCAGCACCTCGTTCCTCTATGGCGCCAATGCCGCCTGGATCGAGGACCTCTATGCCCGCTACGAGAGCGACCCGAATGCGGTGACGCCGGAGTGGCAGGCCTTCTTCGCCGCGCTCAAGGACGATCCCGCCCAGGTGATCGAGAACGCCCGCGGCGCCTCCTGGAAGAAGCCGCACTGGCCGGTGCACGCCAATGGCGAGCTGGTCTCGGCCATGGACGGCCAGTGGATCGAGGTGGAGAAGGCCATCGCCGAGAAGGTGAAGGCGAAGGCCCAGAAGACCGGGGTGGAGTTCTCCCCCACCGAGGTCCAGCAGGCCACCCGCGACTCCGTGAAGGCGCTGATGATGATCCGCGCCTACCGCATGCGCGGCCACCTGCACGCCAATCTCGACCCGCTCGGCCTCACCCCGCCGCGCGAGGCGCCGGAGCTGGACCCGGTCTCCTACGGCTTCTACGAAGCCGATCTCGACCGCAAGATCTTCATCGACCACGTGCTCGGCCTGGAATTCGCCACCGTGCGCGAGATGGTGGCGATCCTGCGCCGCACCTATTGCTCGTCGGTCGGCGTCGAGTTCATGCACATTTCCTCGCCCGAGGAGAAGGCCTGGATCCAGGAGCGCATCGAGGGCCCGGACAAGGAGGTGTCGTTCACCCGCGAGGGCAAGCGCGCCATCCTCAACAAGCTGGTGGAGGCCGAGGGCTTCGAGAAGTATCTCGACGTCAAGTATACCGGCACCAAGCGCTTCGGCCTCGACGGCGGCGAGAGCCTGATCCCGGCGCTGGAGCAGATCATCAAGCGCGGCGGCAATCTGGGCGTGAAGGAGATCGTGTTCGGCATGGCCCATCGCGGCCGCCTGAACGTGCTCACCCAGGTGATGGGCAAGCCGCACCGGGCGCTGTTCCACGAGTTCAAGGGCGGCTCCTGGGCCCCCGACGAGGTCGAGGGCTCGGGCGACGTGAAGTACCACCTCGGCGCCTCGTCCGACCGCGAGTTCGACAACAACAAGGTCCACCTGTCGCTGACCGCCAACCCCTCGCACCTGGAGATCGTCGATCCCGTGGTGCTCGGCAAGGCGCGCGCCAAGCAGGACCAGATGCAGGACGCCGAGCGCGTCAAGGTGCTCCCCCTGCTGCTGCACGGCGATGCCGCCTTCGCCGGCCAGGGCGTGGTGGCCGAGTGCCTCGGCCTGTCGGGCCTGAAGGGCCACCGCACCGGCGGCTCGATCCACTTCATCATCAACAACCAGATCGGCTTCACCACCAATCCGCGCTATTCGCGCTCCTCGCCCTACCCGTCCGACGTGGCGAAGATGATCGAGGCGCCGATCTTCCACTGCAACGGCGACGATCCGGAATCGGTGGTGTTCTGCGCCAAGGTGGCGACCGAGTTCCGCCAGCGCTTCCACAAGCCGGTGGTCGTCGACATGTTCTGCTACCGGCGCTTCGGCCACAATGAGGGCGACGAGCCGGCGTTCACCCAGCCGAAGATGTACAAGGTGATCCGCCAGCACCCGAGCGTGCTCGAGCTCTATTCCAAGAAGCTCGAGGCCGAGGGCGTGGTGACCGCCGGCGAGGTGGACACCATGCGCGGCGCCTGGCGCGACCGCCTGGAGGCGGAGTACGAGGCCGGCCAGGCCTACAAGCCCAACAAGGCCGACTGGCTGGACGGGCGCTGGGCCGGCTTCAAGGCGATCCAGGAAGACGACGATCCGCGCCGCGGCGACACCGGCGTGGCGGTCGACACCCTGAAGGCGATCGGCGCGAAGATCACCGCCGTGCCGGAGGGCTTCAAGGTCCACCGCACCATCCAGCGCTTCCTCGACAACCGCAAGAAGGCGATCGAGGACGGCCAGGGCATCGACTGGGCGACCGGCGAGGCGCTGGCTTTCTGCACGCTGCTGATGGAGCGCCACCCGGTGCGCCTTTCCGGCCAGGACGTGGAGCGCGGCACCTTCTCCCAGCGCCATTCGGTGCTGCTCGACCAGGACACCGAGGCCCGCTACAAGCCGTTCAACCACCTCTCCGAGACCCAGTCCAAGTACGAGGTCATCAACTCGATGCTCTCGGAGGAGGCGGTGCTGGGCTTCGAGTACGGCTACACCCTGTCCGAGCCCAACACTCTGGTGCTCTGGGAGGCGCAGTTCGGCGACTTCGCCAACGGCGCCCAGGTGGTGTTCGACCAGTTCATCTCCTCGGGCGAGCGCAAGTGGCTGCGCATGTCCGGCCTCGTCTGCCTGCTGCCGCACGGCTATGAGGGCCAGGGGCCGGAGCATTCCTCGGCGCGCCTCGAGCGCTTCCTCCAGCTGTGCGCCGAGGACAACATGCAGGTGGCGAACGTCACCACCCCGGCCAACTACTTCCACATCCTGCGCCGGCAGATGAAGCGCGAGTTCAGGAAGCCGCTGATCCTGATGACGCCGAAGTCGCTGCTGCGCCACAAGCGGGCGGTCTCCGCGCTGGCCGAGATGGGGACCGGCACCTCGTTCCACCGCGTGCTGTGGGACGACGCGCAGTCGCACCCCGCCGCCGAGGGGATCAAGCTGGTCGCGGACGACAAGATCCGCCGCGTCGTCCTGTCCTCGGGCAAGGTCTATTACGACCTGTTCGAGGAGCGCGAGAAGCGCGGGGTCGACGACGTCTACCTGATGCGCGTGGAGCAGCTTTATCCGTTCCCGCTCAAGACGCTGGTGCAGGAGCTCTCGCGCTTCAAGAACGCCGAGGTGGTCTGGTGCCAGGAAGAGCCGAAGAACCAGGGCTCCTGGTCCTTCGTCCAGCCCTATCTGGAATGGGTGCTGGAGCAGGTCGGCGGCGCGTCCAAGCGCCCGCGCTATGCGGGACGCCCGGCGTCCGCCGCCACCGCCACCGGGCTGATGTCCAAGCATCTGGCGCAGCTCAAGGCATTCCTGGACGACGCCCTGGCCTGATCCGGCCAGGACGGCGGGGAGGCGCGACGACGACGGAGGCACCCTTGGCCCATTACCTGCTCCGGCTGCGGCCACCGCGCGCAAGCTTCCCGGAGGATGCGAGCGGCGCCGAGATGGAGGCGATGGGTGCCCACGGGGCCTACTGGCACCGGCTCGCCGAAGGCGGACCCGCTCTGGCGGTGGGTCCGGTGGCCGATCCCGCAGGCATCTGGGGGATGGCTCTGGTGGACGCGGACGACGAGGGTCACGCGAAGGCGCTCGCCGATGCGGACCCGATCATCGCGGCGGGACTGGGCTTTGCCTATGAGGTGATGCCGGTTCCGTCACTCATCCTGAACCGGGGTGCAGCCCCGGCAGGCGACGAACGTTGAGGGAGGTCCCCGGAGGGGACGAACAGAATGGCGACCGAGATCCGCGTGCCCACCTTGGGCGAGTCCGTTACCGAGGCCACCATCGGCAAGTGGTTCAAGAAGCCCGGCGAGGCCGTGAAGGCCGACGAGCCGCTGGTGGAGCTTGAGACCGACAAGGTCACGGTCGAGGTTCCCGCCCCCGCCTCCGGCGTGCTGTCCGAGATCGTCGCCAAGGACGGCGAGACGGTGGGCGTCGGCGCGCTGCTCGGCTCCATCGGCGAAGGCGCCGGCGCGGCCGCCGCCGCGGGAGACCGCGGCACGG
>NZ_JBNFNU010000366.1:0-4207 GCF_057364445.1 Xanthobacter sp. BG11Y11_SDJG | reverse complement strand
CCGGCCATGGAGCGGCTGCTGTTCGACGACGGCGCCGAGGCGGCGCTCGTCTCCGGCGACGAGGCTCCCCGGCGCTGCGCCTTGGGCAGCGCCATCGCCGGCAACCTCGCCGCCATCGCCGCCGACATCCGCACCGGCTGGGGCGACCGGTCGAGCGGCGCGCTCGGCGCCATCGTCTCCGGCAAGGGCGACCCGGCTCTGTTCGCCGACGTGGGCGCGCTGCCCGGCCTGATCCTCACCGACCTTTCCGGCGCCTTCCAGCGGGTGACGGACACCAAGATCATGCCGGTGCTGGGCTCCGGCCCGGCGGAGGCGAAGCCCACGCTGGCGGACAGCTGGCGCTCCGGCCGCTCGGGGCGGGTGGTGCGCACCATGATCGAGAGCGCCGACGCGCTGCTGAAGGCGATCGCGCTGCAACTGCCGAGCCGGCCGCAATTCGTGGTCAACAAGGCCGCCGGCGCCGCCGACCAGGCCGCTGCCGCCTTCCCCGCCGATCTCGGCGCGGCGGCGCAGACCGCCTCCGGCGCGGCGGCGATCCAGGCCGCCGTCAAGGCGTTCAAGGGCGCGCAGATCACGGTCTACAAGCCCATCGCCTCCTATTCGGCATCTCTTTGGGCTTCAACGCCCTCGATGGCGACTGGAGCGACCATGACGGGCCTATCGCGCCGTCTTCTTCCTGGCCGCCGGCGGCGCGCTCGCAGCCGCGCCCGGCTCCCTCCTCGCCGGCGGGCTCCATGCGCGCGACCACGCCATCGACGAGGGCTGGATCACCACGGCCGGCATGGGCGAGGGCTTCGCGGCGGTGTGCTGGCGGCGGGCCGCAGCACCCGCATGGGCGGCGCCAACAAGCTGCTGGAGGCGGTGGACGGCGTGCCGGTGATCCGCCGCGTGGCAGAGGCCGCGCTCGCCTCGCGCGCGCGGCCGGTGATCGTCGTCACCGGCCATGAGCGCGAGAAGGTGGAGCGGGCGCTCGCCGGGCTCGACGTCGCCTTCGTTCACAATGCGGATTTGCGAGCGGCATGGCCTCCTCGCTGCGCGCCGGCATCGCCGCGGTGCCGGAGGCGGCGGCGGGCGCGCTGGTGGTGCTCGGCGACATGCCGCTGGTTGCGCCCGGCCTCCTGGACCGGCTGATCGCCGCGTTCGCAAGCGATGCAGGCCGGCTCATCGCCGTGCCGGTGGCGGACGGGGCGCGCGGCCATCCGGTGCTGTGGGCGCGCCGCTATTTTCCCGAACTCGCGGCGCTGGAGGCGACACCGGCGCGCGCCAGGTGCTCGCCGCCAATGCCGCAGCAGTGGTGGAAGTGGAGGCGGAGGGACCCGGCGCCTTCCTGGACGTGGACACGCCCGAACTGCTCGCCGCCGCGCGCCAGGCGGCACAGTCCTCGCAGCCCGAGCCGGCGCGCTGAGGCGCGCGGGCTGCCTTCTTCCGCCGTCGCGCCGGCCCTTGTCGTCCGATCCCGCGGTCGCCCTCCGGCTTGACCGGAGGGCCCATGGACAGCCGGTGTCAGGCCAAGCCGCCGCGGATAGATGCTCCGGTCAAGCCGGAGCATGACGGCGTAAGGCGGGGGCAGCGCCGCCCCGCCTCGAAAGGGCCCGCCTCAGAACAGCGCCGGCATCAGGTGGTTCGGCTCGGCGTCGATCTGCTCGCACAGCCAGTCGGCGATGAGCAGGCGGTGGCAACCTTCCGCGTGGCGCTCGAAGCACATGAGGCAGATGCGCCGGCCGGCGGCGAGGTCCTTCAATTCCTCCAGCGCCGCCTTCGCCGGGTCGGTCTGGAGGTGCGCGCCATAGATGCGGGCGAGCCCCGCCGCATCGCCGGAGCGCGCCGCCTCGCGCCCCTCCTTCGGGGTGCCGAGGGCGCGCAGATGGACATAGCCGATGCCCAGGCCATTGACGCTGGCCGAGAGCGCGCCCTTCGAGAAGCCGGGCCGGCGCGAGGCCGCAACCGCGCGCACGTCGACGAGCAGGTCGACGCCGGCGCTCTCCAGGGCGGCGGCGAAGGCGTCGGGCGTCGTGCCCTGATAGCCGATGGTGAAAAAGAGCGGGCGGGTCATGAAGCCATCATGCCCGCCCGCGGGGGTGCCGTCACCCGTTGCGTCGCCTCACCCGTACAGCGCCCTCGGCAGCCACAGCGCGATGTCCGGGAAGATGTAGAGCAGCGCCATGGAGATGATGACGATGGCGAGGAACGGCATCACGCCGGCGAAGATCTCGTCGATGGAGACGTGCTTGGGGGCGACGCCCTTCAGGTAGAAGGCGCCATCGCCACCGGCGGCGAGAGGAAGGAGGTCTGCAGGTTGAGGCCCACCAGGACCCCGAAGAAGATCGGGTCGATGCCGAAATTATCGAGCAACGGCAGGAAGATGGGCAGGAAGATCACGATGATCTCGGTCCATTCCAGCGGCCAGCCCAGAACGAAGATGATGGCCTGGGTGAGCAGCAGGAAGCCGATCGGGGAGAGGTTGAGCGAGAGGACGAAGTCCTCCACCACCTGCTGGCCGCCGAGCAGCGCGAACACGGCGGAGAACACCGCCGAGCCCACGAACAGCCAGCACACCATGGCCGAGGCCCGGGCGGTGAGGAACACGCTCTCTTTCATCTTGTCGACCGAGAAGGAGCGATAGGCGAGCGCCAGGATCACCGCGCCGAGCGCGCCCACCGCCGCCGCCTCGGAGGGCGTGGCGAGACCGAACACGATCGCCCCGAGCACCGCCGAGATGAGCACCGCGAGCGGGAAGAAGGACGTGGCCAGCGCCCACGCCACCTCGAACACCGAGCCGGCCCGCTCCTGCGGCGGCAGCTTCGGTGCGCGGTTGGGGTAGATCATCGCGATGACGATCACATAGGCCGTGTAGAGCCCGGCCAGCATCAGTCCCGGCAGGAAGGCGGCGGCGTAGAGCTTCACCACCGACACGCCGGCCGTGGCGCCGTAGAGGATGAGCATCACGCTCGGCGGGATGAGGATGCCGAGGCAGCCGCCGGCGCAGACGACGCCGGCCGCGAGGCGGGTGTCGTAGCCGGCGCGCAGCATCGCCGGAAAAGGCGAGCAGGCCCATCAGCGTCACCACCGCGCCGACGATGCCGGTGGCGGTGGCGAACATGGCGCAGGTGATCAGCGTGGCCACCGCCAGCGAGCCCGGCACCCAGCCCGCGGCGAGCTGGATCGAGCGGAACAGCCGGTCGAGGATGTTGGCGCGCTCCACCACGTAGCCCATGAACAGGAACAGCGGGATGGAGATGAGCACGTCGTTCGCCATCACCGAATAGGTGCGCTGGACGAACAGCTGGAACACGGTGTCGCCGCGCGTCATGTAGCCGAAGCCCACGCCCAGCGCCATGAGCGTGAAGGCGATGGGAAATCCGAGCATCAGAAAGACGATGAACAGCACCAGCATCAGGATGCCGAGGGCGGGATCCGACAGAAACATCACAGGCTCCCCCGGCCGATGGCCTCGGCGTCAGACTTGTTGGCGGCTTCCTCGAGGATCATCTTCTCCATCTCCTCCACGTCGTGGAGGCGCTCCGGCCACTGGCCGGTCCTGAGCGCGATGGTGCAGCGGACCACCTCGACCACCCCTTGGAGGAACATGAGCACCCCGGTGATCGGGATGAGGCCCTTGAACGGCCAGATCATCGGCCCGTCAGGCGAGAAGGAGGAATGCTCGTTGAGCAGATAGGAGAGATAGAAATACTGCCAGCCCGAATAGATGAGGGCGATGATGCCCGGGAAAAAGAACAGAAAATAAAGCACAAGGTCCACCATCGCCTGCCGTTTCACCGGCCAGTTGCGGTAGAGGAAGTCGCCGCGCACATGCCCGTTGCGCGCCAGCGTGTAGGCGCCGGCCATCATGAACAGCGTGCCATAGAGCATGTAGGACGCGTCGTAGGCCCAGGTGGTGGGCGCGCGCAGGACGTAGCGGCAGAACACCTCGTAGCAGATCGCCAGCGTGAGGATCACGATCGTCCAGGCGAACAGCTTGCCGATGAATGTGTTCAGCGTGTCAACGGCGAGAAGGAAGCGTTGCATACGCGGGGTTTCCTCGGGAAGATCTTGTTTTTCTTGGGTGAATTATGGGGATCATGCGCCGAAGGCCGCCCTTTCGGGCGGCCTTCGGGCGGCGCCCGGAACGGGGGAGCCCCCGCACCGGTCCGCCGCCATGTGGTCCGGTCGCCGGCGCGGCCTGCCCGGTTCGCCGTTCGGGCGGATC
>NZ_JBNFNU010000365.1:0-4219 GCF_057364445.1 Xanthobacter sp. BG11Y11_SDJG | reverse complement strand
TTTTCCCGCAGGGGCAGGGGCGGCGCGCGGGCGGTTCCGGCCGGCGCGGGTTATTTCTATGCTCCGGGCTTCGTCCCGGAGCGCGCCGCGGCCTTGCACCGGCAAAAGCCGCGCCAGCTGGAAAAAGGCGTTGCATGGTCACCGTCATCGACATCTGAACCGCCCCCCGCCACCCCGAGAAGGCGAACCGCCCCCTCACCGAGGTGCTGCGCAAGCCGGACTGGATCCGCGTCAAGGCGCCGGGCTCGGCGGCCTGGTCGAAGACCGCCGGCATTGTGCGCGCGGGCGGCCTCCACACGGTGTGCGAGGAGGCGAGCTGCCCCAATATCGGCGAGTGCTGGGAGAAGAAGCACGCCACCTTCATGATCATGGGCGACACCTGCACCCGCGCCTGCGCCTTCTGCAACGTGCGCACCGGCATGCCGGATGCGCTCGACGAGGCGGAACCGCAGAAGGTGGCGGATGCGGTGGCGAGCCTCGGCCTCTCCCATGTGGTCATCACCTCCGTCGACCGGGACGACCTTTCCGACGGCGGGGCCGCGCACTTCGCCCGCACCATCCTGGCGATCCGCGCGGCGAGCCCTTCCACCACCATCGAAATCCTCACCCCCGACTTCCTGCGCAAGGACGGGGCGCTGGAGGTGGTGGTCGCGGCGCGGCCGGACGTGTTCAACCACAACCTGGAGACCGTGCCCTCCAAGTATCTTTCCGTGCGTCCGGGCGCTCGCTACTTCCACTCGCTGCGCCTGCTGCAGAAGGTGAAGGAGCTGGACGGAACCATCTTCACCAAGTCCGGCATCATGGTGGGCCTCGGCGAGGAACGGCCGGAGGTGCTCCAGCTCATGGACGACCTGCGCTCGGCGGACGTGGATTTCATCACCATCGGCCAGTATCTCCAGCCCACCCGGCGGCACCACAAGGTGGAGCGCTTCGTGACACCGGACGAGTTCAAGGCGTTCGAGACGGTGGCCTATGCCAAGGGCTTCGCGATGGTGTCCTCGAGCCCGCTGACCCGCTCGTCGCACCATGCGGGCGAGGATTTCGAGAAGCTGCGCAAGGCGCGCGCGGCGAAGCTCGGGCGGGGCTGATGCCCGCGTTTTCGTCCAGCCGCACGGTCGCCCACTCCGCCGCCGACATGTTCGATCTGGTGGCGGATGTGGAGCGCTATCCCGAATTCGTGCCGCTCTGCCAGTCGCTGCGCATCAAGCGCCGCACCAAGTCCGACGAGGGCGTCGAGGTGCTGGTCGCCGACATGACGGTGGCCTACAAGCTGATCCGCGAGACCTTCACCTCCCGCGTGACGCTCGACCGGCCCCGGCTCGTGATCCACGTGGAATATCTCGACGGACCGTTCAGCCGCCTGGACAACCGCTGGGAGTTCCTTGCCGTCGGCGAGCGGCAGTGCGAGGTGAAGTTCCACATCTCCTACGAGTTCCGCTCGCGCGCGCTCGGCCTCGTCATGGGCGCCATGTTCGATGCCGCCTTCCGCCGCTTCGCCGATGCCTTCGAGGCGCGGGCGGACGCGGTCTACGGCGCCCAGGCTTAAGGATAGCGGGCCTGACGCGAGGGATCAGCCCTGCGCCGCCGCCTCCAGCAGCAGATCGAGCGCCACCAGCACCGAGCGGCGCCGGATCTCGTCGCGGCCGAGGTCGCCGAACAGCATGCGGCGGTGGGCGGTTGCGCCGCCCCGCACCGCGCAGCCGAAATGCACGAGGCCGACCGGCTTCTCGGCCGACGCCGCCGCCCGGACCGGCGACGCCGGTGATGGAGACGGCCACCTCGACCGGGGCGCGGGCGAGCGCCCCCTCGGCCATGGCGCGCGCGGTCTGCTCGCTCACCGCGCCATAAGCGGCGAGCACCGCTTCGGGCACGCCGACCAGTTCGCTCTTCGCCCGGTTGGAATAGGTGACGAAGCCGCGTTCCACCACGTCGGACGAGCCGGCGACGGCGGTCAGCGCGCCGGCCACCAGCCCGCCGGTGCAGGATTCGACGGTGGCGAGCATCAAGCCCTTCGCCCGGAAGGCGGCAAGCACGGCGGCGGCGCGGGCGGCGGTCTCGGCGTCGACCATGGCTCTATTCCGCGAAGGGCAGCCGCACGGTGGCGCTCGCCATGGCGGCGATGCCCTCGCGGCGGCCGGTGAAGCCGAGCTGCTCGGTGGTGGTGGCCTTCACGCTGATCCGGCTCTCCGGCACCCCGGTGATGCGGGCGATGGCGGCGCGGATCGCGCCCCGGTGCGGGCCGACCTTGGGCGCCTCGCAGATCAGCGTGAGGTCGAGATGGGCAATGCGCCCGCCCAGCGCCGCCACCTTGTCCACCGCGTGGGCCAGGAACTGGTCGGAGGCGGCGCCCTTCCATCGGGGATCGGTGGGCGGAAAATGGGTGCCGATGTCGCCGTCGCAGATGGCCCCCAGAACGGCGTCGGTGAGCGCGTGCAGGCCCACATCAGCGTCGGAGTGCCCGGCGAGGCCGAACGGGTGAGGAATGGCGACGCCGCCCAGCATCACATGGTCGCCCGGCCCGAAGGCGTGGACGTCGAAGCCGGTTCCGGTGCGCACGTCGGCGAGCGCGGCAAGCCCATGGCCGCGGGAGAGGGCAGCGTCCGCCTCGGCGAGGTCGGCGGCGGTCGTCAGCTTCACGTTGGTAGCCTCTCCCTCGAAGGTGAAGACGGGCCGGCCGGCCCATTCCATGACCGCGGCGTCGTCCGTGAGATCCTCCACGCCGGCCGCGGCTGCGGCCGCATGCGCCGCCGCCAGATCCGTCCGGCGGAACGCCTGCGGGGTCTGCACCGCCCGCAAGGCGGGGCGGGGCAGGGTGGCCTCCACCCGGCCATCGGACCCCACCAGCTTGATGGTGTCGGTCACCGGCACCAGCCGGCACGGCGGCGCCGCGGGCGCCGGCCGCCGCGATGGCGCGGGCGATGAGTGCGTCGCTGGCGAACGGACGCGCTGCGTCGTGGACGAGCACGATTTCGTGTTCCGAACCGTCAAGCGCCGCCAGGCCCGCCCGTACGGAGGCCTGGCGGCTGGCGCCGCCGAAGGCCGGTGCAAGAATTTTGGGCAAGCCCCGCGAGGCGTCCGCAAAGAGGTCCGAATCGTCGCTATGGATCACCGCAAGCACGGCCGTGACCTCGGGGTGCATCGCAAGAAGGCGAAGCGTGCGCCGCAGCACGCTTTCACCGCCGATGCGTTGGTACTGCTTGGGCAGCGCCCCTCCGGCCCGGGTGCCCCGACCGGCGGCGACCACGAGTGCGACGCAATGCATGAGGCCCCTTTCTGTTTCGCTTCACCTTCAAGCGCGCCTGCGCCACCGACGCAAGAGGCGGTCCGGGGAACCCCGCCGCGCTTGGGCGCTGCGAGGGCCGGCGCCCATGCAATGGGCAATGCGCACGCGGTTCGCAGACGCCACTTGCAAGAACGCGGCAATTGTCTAATGTGTAGGCAGAACCATGGTGGCCTAATTTCTGTGCAAGAAAGACGCGAAACCTCATACCCCGCGCTGCGGATCGGCCCGCACGAATTGCCCAACCGCGTGATCCTCGCCCCCATGGCCGGCATCACGGACGCCCCTTTCCGCCGCGTGGCGGTGCGCTACGGCGCCGGGCTGGCCGTATCCGAGATGGTGGCGAGCGCCGCGCTCATGGAGGGGCGGCCCGAAATGGTGCTCAAGGCGGAAGGACGCGGCATGGGCGTGCACGCGGTGCAGCTCGCCGGCAACGATCCCTATTGGATGGGCGAGGCGGCGCGGCTCGCCGAGAGCGCCGGCGCCGCCATCGTCGACATCAATATGGGCTGCCCCTCCAAGCGGGTCATTACCGGCGCCGCCGGGGCGGCGCTGCTGCGCGACCTGCCGCTGGCCCGCCGCATCATCGCGGCGGTGCGCAAGGCGGTGCGAATCCCGGTCACGCTGAAGACCCGGCTCGGCTGGGACGATGGCGCGCCCACCGCCGTCATCCTCGCGCAGATGGCCGAGGCGGAAGGCGTCGCCATGGTGACGATCCACGGCCGCACCCGTTGCCAGTTCTATGACGGCCGCGCCGATTGGCACGCCATCCGCGCGGTGAAGGACGCTCTGGCCATTCCCGTGATCGCCAATGGCGACGTGCGCGCCGGAGCATGCTCCGCCATCCGCGCCGCCTCCGGCGCCGACGGGGTGATGATCGGGACGCGGCGCGCAGGGCCGGCCCTGGTTTTTCCCCGGGCCAGGCGGCGCGCGCGCCTG
>NZ_JBNFNU010000364.1:0-4244 GCF_057364445.1 Xanthobacter sp. BG11Y11_SDJG | reverse complement strand
ACCCGCGCCTTCGGCGCTCAGCGGGCCGAGCGGGGGCGTTGGGGCAGATGCGCAAGCGCCGCGACGTCGAACTCGAATCCGTCGCGCGAGTAGCGCGTGTCGGGCCGGCCGGAGGCGGCCGCGGACGGCGTGGCCGCCAGATTGCGCCGCAGGCGCGCTTGAGGGCGGCGATCTCCCGACGCAGCGGAAAGATCGGAAGGTTGATGGTGATCGTCATAGCCACGCTCCATCAGTATTCACGGCTCATTGCAAGAAAAGCCCGTTACAGATTTTTACAAACCTGCAACAAACCCGGCTCGCTGGGCGTGCATCTATGGCACGCGGCCAGAAAGCCCTGCGAAGCGGGCGTGAATTTGACGATGGTGGGATCATGTGGGGGCCAAATGCGGCATCCCCCGGCCAGAAGAACCTTGGTTAACAAGGTATTAAATCTCTGGGCGACGCGGCCGTCCGCCCCGCATGCCGGTCAGACGTGCTGGCCGCCATTGATGTGGATCTCCGCCCCGTTGAGATAGGAGGCGGTCTCGCTGCACAGCACGTAGATGATCTTCGCCACCTCGTCCGGCGTGCCGAGGCGCTGCATGGGGATCTGGGCGACGATCTTCTCGGTGCCCGGCGAGAGGATCGCGGTGTCGATCTCGCCCGGCGCGATGGAGTTCACGCGGATGCCGCGGCGGCCGAAGTCGGACGCCATCTCCCGCGTCAGCGCCGCCAGCGCCGCCTTCGAGGTGGCGTAGGCGGCGCCCGCGAAGGGGTGCACCCGCGATCCGGCGATGGAGGTGACGTTCACCACCGATCCCTGTGCCGTCTCCAGTTCCGCCGCGAGGCCGCGCGCCAGGATGATGGGGGCGAAGAAGTTGACCTGGAACACGTCGACCCAGGTTTCCAGGTCGGTGTCGAGGGTGCCGAGGCGCGAGCCGCCCTCCCCCTTGGGGGAGATGGCGGCATTGTTCACCAGCGCGTGCAGCTTGCCCTCGGGGAGCCGGCGCTTGACCTCCTCCACCGCCGCCTTGGTGCTCAGCGGGCTCGCAAGGTCCACCTGGATATGGTCCTCCGGCCCGGCGCCCCAGGGGCACTGCTCCGGAAAGGCATGGCGCGAGCAGGAGATGACGCGCCAGCCGGCGGCCGAGAACCGCTTCACCGTCGCATGGCCGATGCCGCGGGACGCGCCGGTCAGCAGCATGATGCGCGGCGGCTCTTCGGGGATCATCGTCGTCTCTCGCGGAACGAAGGGAGCTTCGGGCCGACAAGCAGCACCCCGGCGCGTCAAAGGTCAAGCGCCGCGCTCCGGGGCGCGGGCCGCCTCAAGCCGCGTCGGCCGGGCCTCAAAGGGCGGCGATGGCGCCCTTGAGGTCGGCGATCAGGTCGTCCGGGTGCTCCAGCCCCACCGAAAGCCGCAGCAGGCCGTCGGAGATGCCCATCTCGGCCCGCGCCTCGGGCGTGAAGCGCTGGTGCGTGGTGGTGGCGGGATGGGTGATGAGGCTCTTCGCGTCGCCGAGATTGTTGGAGATGCGGATCAGGCGCAGCGCGTTGGCGAAGCGGAACGCGCCCTCCTTGCCGCCCTCCACCACGAAGGTCACGAGCGTGCCGCCGCCCGACATCTGCCGGCGGGCGAGCGCGGCCTGCGGATGGTCGTCGCGGCCGGGATAGATGACCCGCGAGATCTTCGCTTCCCCGGCCAGCGCGTCGGCGATCGTGCCGGCGCTCGCCTGCATGCGCTCGACGCGCAGCGCCAGCGTCTCCAGCCCCTTGAGCATCACCCAGGCGTTGAACGGCGAGATGGAGGGGCCGGTCTGGCGCAGGAAGGTCTGCAGGTGGTCGGTGACGAACTTCTGCGAGGAGAGGATCACGCCGCCGAGGCAGCGGCCCTGGCCGTCCACATGCTTGGTGGTGGAGTAGACGACGATGTCCGCCCCGAGCTCGAGCGGGTGCTGGAGCAGGGGGGTGGCGAACACGTTGTCCACCACCAGACATGCACCCGCCTGATGGGCGATCTCGGCCACCGCGGCGATGTCGATGATGTCGAGGGTCGGGTTGGTGGGGCTCTCCAGGAACAGCACCTTGGTGTTGGGCTTCACCCCGGCGCGCCAGGCGTCGAGGTCGGTGCCGTCCACCAGCGTGGTCTCGACGCCGTAGCGCGGCAGGAAATCCTCCAGGATCCAGCGGCACGAGCCGAACAAAGCGCGGGCGGCGAGCACATGGTCGCCGGCGCTCAGCTGGCACAGCAGCGCCGCGTTCACGGCCGCCATGCCGGACGCCGTGGCGCGCGCGGCTTCCGCGCCTTCGAGCAGCGCCATGCGCTCCTCGAACATGGCGGTGGTGGGGTTGGAATAGCGCGAATAGACGAAGCCCGGATCCTCGCCCTTGAAGCGCGCCTCGCACGCCTCCGCATTGTCGTAGACGAAGCCCTGGGTGAGGAAGAGCGCCTCGGAGGTCTCGCCGAACGGCGAGCGGGTGGTGCCCGCATGCACCAGGCGGGTTTCCGGGTGGAGCGTCTGCGGGTCCGCGGGAACGAAGCGGGATTGGGATTTGGGCGCCACCGACATGTCTGCCTCCAGGGCAGGCCGGGAGCGCAGACGGAGCGGGAGGCCTTGCGCGCGACCTCAAAGTCGCGGCAGATGCCGTGCGCCGCACCGCTCGTCCCCGGCCTTTTAGCTCAAAGTTGTTTAACGTGGCTGCAAGCCGGCCGGCCCAAATTCACCACGAACGGGACCGAGATAAGGTTGCGGCGCGCTTGGCGTCAAGGGATTTGTTCGTTAGATCGAACGATCGGGACCGGGAAAACGGATAGGGGGCGAGCGTGGCCGAGCTTTCCAAGCCTGGGATCCTACCCGCCGAGGCGATCTCGGCGCTCGTCGCGGCAGGCTCCATCGCGACCAAGCGCGGCCTGGATGCGGATCAGATCCAGCCGGCCAGCCTCGATCTGCGGCTGGGACGGACCGCCTGGCGCATCCGCGCGAGCTTCCTGCCGGGCGCCGGGCGCACGGTGAAGGAGCGCCTGTCCGAACTGGCGCTGCACGAGCTGGACCTCGGCTCCGGCGCGGTGCTGGAGACCGGCTGCGTCTATCTCGTCAAGCTGTTCGAGCAGTTGAAACTGCCGTTCGACCTCGCGGCGGCGGCCAACCCCAAGAGCTCCACCGGCCGGCTCGACGTGTTCGTGCGCGTCATCACCGACGGGGCGCGGGCCTTCGACACCATTCCCGCCGGCTATTCGGGGCCGCTCTATCTGGAGATTTCCCCGCGCACCTTCCCGATCCTGGTGCGCACCGGCTCGCGCCTGTCGCAGGTGCGCTTCCGCCGCGGCGTGGCGCGCCTGTCCGACCTCGAACTGCTGAATCTTCAGGAGAGCGAGCGGCTGGTGGATGCGGCCACGCCCGATGTCGCCGCGGGCGGCATCGCGCTGGGCGTCGATCTCGCGGGCGAGGCGCTGTCCGGCTTCCAGGGCTTCCGCGCCAAGCGGCACACCGGTGTGGTCGACGTGGACCAGCCGGGCCTGCTGGACGTGGAGGATTTCTGGGAGCCGATCCGGGTGCGCCGGGATGGCGGCACGCCGAGCCTGGTGCTCGATCCGGACGCCTTCTACATCCTCGCCTCCCGCGAGGCGGTGCACGTGCCGCCGGACTATGCCGCCGAGATGGTGCCGTTCGATCCGCTGGTGGGCGAGTTCCGCGTGCACTATGCGGGCTTCTTCGACCCCGGCTTCGGCAGCGCCGCGGCCGGCGGCGTGGGGGCCCGGGCTGTGCTGGAGGTGCGTTCGCGCGAGGTGCCCTTCATCTTGGAGCACGGCCAGACGGTGGGCCGCCTCGTCTATGAGCGCATGGCCGGGCGGCCGGAGCGACTCTATGGGGCCGATCTCAAGTCCCACTACCAGGGGCAGGGCCTCAAGCTGTCCAAGCACTTCAAGCCGTTCGCGGGTCCCGACGGCGGCGCCTGAGCCGCCCGGCGCAGGCGCCGGGCGGCAAGGCGCGCTCTCGTTGAGCAACGAGAACGAAGCGCCGTCCGGAACACCCCGCGGTCCGGGTGGCGCGCGCTCGGAAATCCGGCGAGGCGCGGGCATGCCGATCCGCGGACGGATCGGCCGCGGGCTCAGAGCTTCTCGAGGCAGGCCACGGCCGCCTGGGCGGCTTCGCGGGCGCTGCCCTGCGGCACGCTGCCGCCCATCACCAGCCCGCGCACCTTGTCGGTGACGAAGCCGCCGCTTGTCCGACGCCGCGGCGAAGCCCGGGGGCGGTGGCCTGGTAGAT
>NZ_JBNFNU010000363.1:0-4259 GCF_057364445.1 Xanthobacter sp. BG11Y11_SDJG | reverse complement strand
CGCCCAAGGCGCCGCCGCACGCTGACGCAGCCCGCCGCGCCGCGCGGCCGGCTCAGTGCGGGATCAGAACCCAGTAATCGAGGTCGAGGATGACGCTCGGGTCGTACTCGTCGCCGTCCTTGTAAGGGAAGTCGGCGCACGGGCGGTCCTTGGTGGCGACCGTGCGCACGCGCAGCGCCCCGACGTCGTCGCGGCCGGGTATGGCGGCGGCGTCGAGGATTTCGCTCCAGGCGTGCACCGTCAGGCCGGCGAACAGGGGGGCCACGTGCCGTCCGGCATTGATCGCCGCCACGTGGAAGGCGTTGGCGAGGCCGTTGAACGACAGCGCGCGGGCGATCGAGATCACGTGCCCGCCATAGATCAGGCGCCGGCCGAAGCGGCCCTGCCCTTCGGTGAACTGGTTGAAGTGCACTTTGGCCGTGTTCTGGTAGAGGCGGGTGGCGATCATGTGCTCCGCCTCCTCCACCGTCATGCCGTCCACGTGGTCGATCTTCTCGCCCACCTCGTAATCGGCAAAACGCGCCGGGCTGCCGGACAGGTCGAAGCGCCAGGCCTCGCTGTCGAGCGCCGGCACCGCATCGCCCAGCGCGTCGGGGGCGAGCGCCGCCGGCAGGGTCGGCACCACCGGCGCGGGTGCAGGCAAGGAGGGGTCCTTCTTGCGCACCATCACCCAGCGCACATAGTCCAGCACCTCGACGCCGTCGTGGTTGAAGCCGCTGGAGCGCACATAGACCACGCCGCTCTGGCCGTTGGAATTCTCGCGCACACCGATGACCTCGGAGACCGCCGTCAGCGTGTCGCCAGGATAGACCGGAGCAAGGAAGCGCCCGCCCGCATAGCCGAGATTCGCCACCGCGTTCAGCGAGATGTCCGGCACGGTCTTGCCGAACACCATGTGGAACACCAGCAGGTCGTCGAGGGGCGCGCGCGGATAGCCGAGGTCCTGCGCGAAGCTGTCGGCCGACTGGACGGCGAAGCGGGTGCCGTAAAGCGCGCTGTAGAGGCTCGCATCCCCCACGGTCAGGGTGCGCGGCGTCGCGTGGCGGATCACCTGGCCGACCGCGAAGTCCTCGAAGAAGTTGCCGGAACTGGTCTTGGTCATCTCTAGCCCCCGGTGCAGGCGCCCAATGTGGCAGACGCCCCGCGTGCGGCGCAACAGGGGTTGACGGCGGCGCACGGCTGGGCCTTTTGGCACCAGGGTGCACATGAGAGCGTCGGGGGTGCGTGGTGTCAGGATCGGCGAGCCAGAAACTGTCCTTCCAGGCGATGATCTTCACCATCGTCCTCTTTTCGCTCTACGTGGTGGCCGCGAGCTTCACCAATTCGGCCGCGATCTTCACCGACCTGCTCGCCACCTCCTTCGATCTGACCGCGCTCACCGCCTGCTGGCTGGTGCTACGCCTCGCGAGCCGCGCCAATCCGGGCCGGTTCGCCTACGGGCTGGGCAAGCTCGAAAACCTCGCCGAGATGATGATCGCGGTGCTGCAGACCGTGCTGGTCATCATCGCCAGCACCCGGGCGGTGGCGCTCGTGCTCGATCCGCAGCCGGTGGAGGGCGCCGGGGCGGGCCTGGTGGTGGCGGCGCTCGCGGTCGCCGGCAACGCCTATTTCAACCGCAAGGCGCTCAGGCTCGCGCGGGAGACCAAGTCGCCGGTGCTGGAGGCGCAGGCGCGCGTCCACCTGGTCTCGGCCACGGCCAGCCTGTCGGTGTTCATCGGCACGATGATCACCTCCACGTTCCACACCATCGAGTGGATCGCCTATCTCGATCCGCTCGCGTCGTTCGTGGTCATCAGCTTCATGGTCTACAACATCTGGGCCATGCTCTCGAACTCGGTCGGCTCGCTGTTGGACCAAGCGATCGGCGAGGCCGGCCAGCTGCGCATCCTGCGCGTGCTCACCAGGCACTTCAACGACTTCGACGAACTGGGCGACATCCGCACCCGCCAATTGGGCGGCAAGATGATGGTGGAGCTGCACCTCGGCTTCGAGAACGACTGGAGCGTCGAGCAGGCGCGCCAGGCGGTGGGGCGCCTCACCACGGCGGTGAAGAAGGAATTCGCCGACGCCGGCGACGAGGTGGACGTGGCCGTCGTGCTGCTGCCCGCCGGCCCCGCCGCCGAAGCGACCGCCTACGCCTGAGCGCCCCGCGCCGTCAGTAGTCGGACAGCGTGATGTCGTCCGACCACTCGCCGGGCACCTCTTTGACGATCGCCTGGCCGCAGATGACGCGGCCCTTCACCGGATCGAAGGTCAGGGTCGCGCGCCGTGGAGCTGCCAGCCCTTGTTGAGGGCGGCCGAGACGCGCTTGCAGAAGGCGGTGTCATCCGGGCCGGTGAGGTAGCGGTAGAGCTTCATCAGGGTGTCCTTCGGTTCAGTCGGCGCGCAGCGGCACGCCGAGGCGGGCGCCGACGCGCCGGGCGGTCTCCTCGCGGTCCTGCTGGAACCGCTGGGTCCGCCCGCGCACCTGTGTCACCAGAGCCGGGTCCTCGCGGTCGCGCGGCGGGAAGGCAGGCGCCGGCTGGTACTCGATGGCGAGGGCAATGCGCCGCGCCTCCTCCTCGCCGGCCAATTCCGCGGCGAGCCGCAGAGCGAGATCGATGCCGGACGAGACGCCGGCGCCGGTGAAGCGGTTGCCGTCCACCACCACGCGTTCCTCCACCGGGACGGCGCCGAGGAAGGCGAGTTGCGGCAAGGACAGCCAGTGGCAGGTGGCGCGGTAGCCCATGAGCAGGCCGGCCGCCCCCAGCACCAGCGAGCCGGTGCAGACCGAGGTGACATAGCGCGCGCCCGCCGCCATGCGGCGCAGGAAGGCGAGCGTCTCCTCATCCTCCATCAGCGCCAGCTGGCCGGGGCCGCCGGGCACGAACAGCACGTCGCACGCCGTGATGTCCTTGAACTTCGCGGTGGGCATGATCTTCAGGCCGAGATCGTCCACCACCGGCTCCTTCGCGCTCTTCCAGACCAGGTCGACCTTCGCCCCGGCGATGCGCGCCAGCACTTCGTAGGGCGCGGTGAGGTCGAGCTGGGTGAAGCGCGGGAATGCCAGCATGACGATATGCAGGGGCGCGGGCGGCGGCGTGGCGGCCATGGCGGGTTTCCTTCGTCAGGGTCTGCCGGTGCAAGGCGGGTCTTCAGCCCTTGGCGGCGATGGCATCGGCGAGCGCGACCGTGCGCTTGGCCATCTCGGCATGCAGCAGTTCCACCATCCGCCCGTCGAGCGTGATGACGCCCTTGCCGGCATTCTCCGGCAGCGCGAAGGCGGCGATGATGGCGCGCGCGCGATCCACCTCGGCGGCGGGCGGCGAGAAGGCGGCGTTGCAGGGCTCGATCTGAGAGGGATGGATCAGCGTCTTGCCGTCCATGCCGAACTGGGCCCCCTGCGCGCACTCGGCGTTGAAGCCGTCGAGGTCCTGGAACTGGTTCCACACCCCGTCCAGGACGTCGATGCCGCTGGTGCGCGCGGCGGCGACCACCAGCGTCAGCCAGGCCACCATGGGCGCGCGGCCGGGGACGAGGGCGGCGCGGGTCTCCTTGGCGAGGTCGTTGGTGCCGAGCACGAACACCTGGAGGCGGGTCAGCGGATCGCGCGCGGAGAAAGCGATGGCCTTGATGTCGAGGATGGCGAGCGGGGTCTCGATCATGGCCCACACCCGCGTGGTCTCCGGCACGCCCAAAGCCTTCAGGCGGCGGCCGACGGTGACCAGCTGCTCGACCTCCTGCACCTTGGGCACCAGGATGGCGTCGGGCGCGGCGGCGGCGGCGGCGTCGAGATCGTCCGAGCCCCAGGCGGTATCGAGGCCGTTGATGCGGATCGCCACCTCGCGCGGGCCGAAGCCGCCGGCCTTCACCGTCTCCACCACGCGGGCGCGGGCCTCCACCTTGGCGTCGGGGGCGACCGCGTCCTCAAGGTCCAGGATCACGCCGTCCGCCGGCAGGGTACGCGCCTTCTCCAGCGCACGGGCATTGGAGCCGGGCATGTAGAGGACGCTGCGGCGCGGACGGATGGACATGGATGGGCCCCTCGGCTCGATTGGGATCGAAGCTCGACCTTAGAGCGCAGGGGCGCGCTCGCAAAGGTGCCGCAGTGCAAGACGCGGCCGGACGGCGCGCACGGGATGGCCGCGCGCTATTGCGCCGGCTCGGCGGGAGGCGGCCAGGAGAAGTCGTCCGCCCGTCCGCGCACCGGCGGCGGGGGAACCCCTTCCAACAGCGCCCGCGCCGGAGCCGAGACCTGGACCGCCGGCGGGGTGCCGCGC
>NZ_JBNFNU010000362.1:0-4283 GCF_057364445.1 Xanthobacter sp. BG11Y11_SDJG | reverse complement strand
CCGGGCGCCGGCGCCGCCATAAGCCAGGGCGAGGCCCCAGCAGACGGGCGAAAGCCGCGCGAGACTTGCCGCGCGCGGTCAGCTGCCGGTCAGGGCCGGCACCGGCGCGGGGTGCGGACATCAGGCCGAGCGAGGCGATGATCTCGAACGAGCGCAGCCGCTCGGCATGTTCGTAGACATCCGAGACGATCATCACCTCGTCCACCCCGGTCTCGGCCAGGAATGCCGAGATGCCGGCGCGCACCGTCTCCGGTCCGCCCACCACCGAGCGCGCCAGCTTGCGCCGCGCCTGGGCCTTCTCCATGGGCGTCCAATAGGTCTCGATGTCGTCGATGGGCGGCTTGCTGAGGCCGCGGGCGCCGCGGAACTGGTCGGCGGCGCTCATCTGCTGGGTGGTGGCGAGCCGGCGGGCCTGCTCGTCCGTCTGCGCCGCGATCACGTTGAGGCCCGCCATGGCATAGGGCCGCTGCAGCGTGGCCGAAGGCTGGAACCGCTCGCGGTAGATGGCGAGCGCCTCGATCAGCTGGTCGGGGGCGAAGTGCGAGGCGAACGCGTAGGGCAGGCCGAGGATCGCCGCCAGCTGCGCGCCATAGGTGCTCGAGCCGAGGATCCAGAGCGGCACCTGCGTGCCCGCCGCCGGCACCGCCTGGATGCGCCGGCCCGCCGCCTCGGGAGACAGATAGGCCTGCAGCTCCAGCACGTCCTGGGGGAAGGCGTCGGCGGCTTCATAGGTGCGGCGCAGGGCGCGCAGGGTCTCGCCGTCGGTGCCCGGAGCGCGGCCGAGGCCGAGGTCGATGCGGCCGGGAACAGCTGTTCCAGGGTGCCGAACTGCTCGGCGATCACCAGTGGCGAATGGTTCGGCAGCATGATCCCGCCGGCCCCCACCCGGATGGTTCGGGTGCCGGCGGCGATATGGCCGACCACCACCGCCGTGGCGGCGCTGGCGATGCCCGCCATGTTGTGATGCTCGGCCACCCAGAAGCGGGTGTAGCCCCAGTGCTCCGCATGGGCGGCGAGATCGCGGGCATTGAGCAGGGCGCCGCGCGCATCGGTGCCCTGGGTGATGCGCACCAGATCGAGGATGGAGAAGGAGGCCATGAGGAAGGGTTCCGGAATCTGTCCACAGCCGCGCCGCCCCCGGCCGCAGCCCGCCCCTTCATGTAGTGCGCCTTTGCGGCGACGCGATGGGGGAAGGCCGATTCTTGCCGGCGCCCAGCCTTGACGCTGCCCGCCCGGCAGCCTAACCACGCTTCCCACAGTGAGCCCGTAGCTCAGCCGGTAGAGCACGTGACTTTTAATCATGGGGTCTCGGGTTCGAATCCCGACGGGCTCACCAAATCCTCCGCGGCATCCACCTCCTGGCTTTCGACGGCCTCCTGGCTTTCGGCGGCCCGCTGGCGCCGGGGTCTCCGCAGCGCGCCCGGCCATGCGGGTCCGAAAATGTCCACGGCCACGCTTGCTGGCGGAGGCGCCGTCTTCTAGCCTCAGTACAACCCGGTCACACCCTCCGAGAGCGTGCGCAGCCGATCGTGTGGACCCCCCCGCCCCCTCCCGCCAATGAAGCGGAACGCCTGCGCGTCCTTGCGGCGTGCCAGATCATGGACACGCCGGCCGACCGGCGGTTCGACCGGCTGACGCGCCTTGCCACCCGCTTCTATGGCGTGGACGTGGCCTTCATCGGCTTCGTGGACGCCAGCCACCAATGGATGAAATCCATGTCGGCGGCGGGGCTTGCGCAGGCGGTCGAACGGCCGCGCACCGTGTGCAACCTGATCATCGAAAGCGGCCGCTCGCTGGTGGTGGGCGACCTGAAGAGCGATCCGCGCTTCATCGGCCATCCGCTCATCCCGCATCTCGATCTGCACTTTTATGCCGGCGTGCCGCTGCTGGCCGCGGAGGGGCTCGCCATCGGCTCGTTCTGCATCATGGCGCGTGCGCCGGGCGATGAGGCGACGTTCGACATCGGTCCGCTGGAGGAGTTCGCCGCCATCGCCATGGACGAGATCGAGCTGTGGCGGATGAGCGAGGAACTGAAGGAACGCGCCGAGGTGGATGCGCTCACCGGCCTCGCCAACCGCCGGCGCTTCGATGCCGCCCTCGACCGCGCGCTGCGCCGTGCCGCCCGCACGCGCGCGCCGCAATCCCTGCTGCTGCTGGACGTGGACCGCTTCAAGGCCTTCAACGATCTCGGCGGGCACGTGGCGGGCGACAAGGCGCTTTCGCGGCTCGGCGAGATCCTGAAGACCACCGCGCGCCGGCCCGACGACACCGCCGCCCGCTATGGCGGCGAGGAATTCGCCCTCATTCTGCCGGATACCGGCGAGGACGGCGCGCTGGCCATCGCCGAGCGGGTCCGTGCGCGCCTGCGCGAGGCGGAGATCGCCCATCCGGCCGGCGGCTGGCTCACCGTCAGCATCGGCATTGCCACCACCGCCGGGACTTCGAGCGGTGCCGAAGAGATCGTGCGCGAGGCGGACAGCGCGCTCTATGCGGCCAAGCGCGCCGGTCGCGATGCGGTGCGTCAGAGCGTCGCCGCCGCGGGCTAGCGACGTTCCGCCCGCATCGGCGCAGGCCAGGCGCCGCCTGCGGGGAGGGGGCCATGCGAGCGGGCGCCGCCCCGATGTCCGGCGCGCCACTTGAGGTTTCACCACAATCGGACGCTTGTGACGCAGCGCCTTGAAAGTGCGTGCGGAAATCAATGTCCGGCGTCCCCGGGGGGATGTTCGGTGCGCTCCGCAATTGCCGGATTCGGTGCCGCGAACATCGGGTTATCCGGACCACTCCTGTCCCTGCTTCGACCGAGTTGCTCCAGGCCAGATGCGGACAATCGCCCTCTATGCAAATCTACAAAACATGTTTAAAAACAGAAATATAATGCGATTTTCTCAAGTTATGACTCAACCTCCGGCGATCCCTGCCGTCGTGCCGGTTGACTTGAGCACGGCGCCAGGCAGCATGACGGCGAGCCCCATGGCGTGACCTCCGGCGGGCGCTGGCCCGGCCGGGAATGGCCAAGTCCCGCCAAGTCCGGCCGAGTACAGCCAAATACGGCCAAGTACGGTGACTGCCTCATGCCCTTGGACGCCTCATGCCTGTGAACAATCGCATTGCCGCCGCAGCAAACGAGATTGCCCAATGGCGCCAGGCGCTCCACCGCCGGCCCGAGCTGCAATACGACCTGCCTCTGACGGCGGCCTATGTGGCCGACAAGCTGCGGGAATTCGGCTGTGACGAGGTGGCCGAGGGCATCGGCGGCACGGGCGTCGTCGGCGTCATCCGGGGCAGGGGGCCGGGCCGGGCCGTCGCCCTTCGCGCCGACATGGATGCACTGCCCATCGTCGAGGCGACCGGCGCCGCCTATGCGTCGGAGCACCCCGGCCGGATGCACGCCTGCGGCCATGACGGCCACATGGCGATGCTGCTCGGCGCCGCGCGTCACCTCGCCGAGACTCGGGCCTTCGCCGGCACGGTGCACGTGGTGTTTCAGCCGGCCGAGGAAGGCGGCGCGGGGGCCCGCGCCATGGTCGAGGACGGCCTGTTCACCCGCTTTCCATCGGACGCGGTCTACGGCATGCACAACATGCCGGGGCTGGAGGTGGGCCGCTTCGCCATGCGGCCGGGGCCGATCATGGCCTCGTCCGACCAGGTGGAGATCCTCGTCGAGGGCCGCGGCGGGCATGCGGCGAAGCCCGAGCAGGGGGTCGACGCGGTGCTCTGCGCCGCCGCCATCGTCACATCCTTGCAGCAGGTGGTGGCCCGCAATGTCGGGCCGCTCGATGCCGCCGTGGTCTCCATCTGCGTGTTCCAGGCCGGCGAGGTGGACAATGTGCTGCCGCCCCGCGCGCGCCTGCTCGGCACCGTGCGCGCGCTCGATCCCGGGGTGCGACTCAAGGTGTTCCAGCGGGTGGAGGAGGTGGCTCACGGCATCGCCGCCGCCCATGGCGCGCGCGCCACGGTGCGCATCAAGGAGGGCTATCCGGTGACGCGCAACCATGCGCCCGAGGCTGCCTTCGCCGCCGAGGTGGCACGCGAGATCGTCGGCGCGGACCATGTGGACGACGCGACCGTGCCCATGATGTGGGCCGAGGACTTCGCCTTCATGCTGGAGGCGCTGCCGGGCGCCTATGTCTTCATCGGCAACGGGCCGAGCTCCGGCCTTCACAGCCCGACCTACGACTTCTGCGACGACGCCATCGCCTTCGGCGCCTCTTACTGGGTGCGGCTCGCCGAGCGCGCGCTCGGCGGCGGGCGGGAGGACGCGGCGGGGTAGGGGCCCGGGATCA
>NZ_JBNFNU010000361.1:0-4283 GCF_057364445.1 Xanthobacter sp. BG11Y11_SDJG | reverse complement strand
CAAGGTGGGCAAGAGCCTGCCGAAGCCGGTGGGCGTGGACGCCGCCCGCGCGCTCGCCGACCCCGCAACCCGCGCCGGGGAGGACCGCGAACCCTGGATCCTCGCCCGCGACGCCGCCGTGCTGGCCCTGCTCTACGGAGCGGGGCTGCGCATCTCCGAAGCGCTGTCGTTCACCCCGGCCATGATCGCGGGCGACGCGGACCAGGTCACGATCCTCGGCAAGGGCGGGAAGGCCCGCATGGTGCCGCTGATCGCGCCGGTGCGGACGGCGATCGCCGACTATGTGGCGCTGTGCCCCTATGCGCTCGGGACGGACGGCCCGCTGTTCCGCGGCGCCAAGGGGGCGACGCTCTCGCCGCGCATCGTCCAGGCGGCGGTGGAGCGCATGCGCGGCGCCCTCGGCCTGCCGGCGAGCGCGACCCCGCACGCCTTGCGCCATTCGTTCGCCACCCACCTGCTGGCGCGCGGCGGCGACCTGCGCTCGATCCAGGAGCTGCTGGGCCACGCCTCGCTCTCCACCACCCAGATCTACACCCAGGTGGACCAGGCGGCGCTCATGGCCGCCTACAGGGCAGCGCACCCGCGGGCGTGAGATGGGCGCAGGACCTCTTGCCTGGCCCGGCACGGCCACCGCAAACTGCGCCCTCAACCCTTGCGGACCCCGCCATGACCGCCATCCGCCCCGTCATCGACCACATGTCGCTCACCTGCGCCGACCTCGCCCGCGCGGTGCGCTTCTACGATGCCGTGCTGGCGCCGCTCGGCCTCGTGCGGGTGGCGGACTATGACGAGGAGGAGGGCGCCTCCGCCTGCTGGGGCCCGCCGGGCACGCTGCCGGCACCGGAGGGCATGCCGGGGGCGGCGCCGTTCTGGGTACAGTATCGCGATGCGGTGTTCACGCCGCCGCCCGGCACCCATGTCTGCTTCTGCGCGCCGGACCGGGCGGCGGTTCACGCCTTCCACGCCGCCGGCCTCGCCGCGGGCGGCACCGACTACGGCGCGCCGGGCCTGAGGCCCCATTACGGGCCGGGCTATTACGCCGCCTTCCTGATGGACCCGGACGGCTGGCGCATCGAAGCCGTCACCTATGGCGGGTGATGCACACGGCCAAGCTGACGCCGAGGTCCGTACACGTCCGCGTGAGAATGCCGGGAATTGCCTGTAATTGAGGCGCCCGCCGCGGTCCCGCGCGCTTCGCAGCGCCGGCCAGGCGGGGTTAGGCTGGGGTTTCCGTTACAGGAGGACCTGCCGATGAAGCGCCTTGCCTTCGCTCTTTGCGCCCTCGCCGCCGTCTCCGTCGCCGCTCCCGCCTTCGCCGGCGGCTCTGGCTGTGCCAGCGCCCAGGACAAGAGCGCCCAGACCGAAAGCACCCACAAGGGCAGCTGACGGCCGACCGCGCGACCGGCGGGAACCGCCGGGCCTCTCGCGCGTTAAGGGATCACGGCGCGCCCTTGCCCCGAAGGTTCAGCCCCCCGGGGGCGGGGCGCACGTTCATCTGACCTCCATACCCTCCGGCCTTGGCCGGAGGGTTTTTTTCTGCGCAGGCGGCGGCGTCACATGTGGATGGCGCGCTTCTCCACCGCCATGGCCGCCTCCTTCACCGCTTCCGAGCGGGTGGGGTGGGCGTGGCAGGTGCGGGCGAGGTCTTCCGACGAGCCGCCGAACTCCATCAGCACCGCGCATTCGTGGATCATCTCGCCGGCCTCGGGGCCGATGATGTGGGCGCCCAGCACCTTGTCGGTGGCGGCGTCGGCGATGATCTTCACGAAGCCGTCCGTGGTGTTGTTCACCTTGGTGCGGCCGTTGGCGGTGAAGGGGAACTTGCCGACCTTGTAGGCGACGCCCGCGGCCTTCAGCTCGTCCTCGGTCTTGCCCACCGAGGCGACCTCCGGGAAGGTGTAGACCACGCCGGGGATCACGTCGTAGTTCACGTGGCCCGCCTTGCCGGCCAGCTGCTCCGCCAGCGCCACGCCCTCGTCCTCGGCCTTGTGGGCGAGCATGGGGCCGACGATCACGTCGCCGATGGCGTAGATGCCGGGCACGTTGGTGGCGAAGTGGTGGTCGGTGACCACGCGGCCGCGCGCATCCTTGGCGACACCCGCCTTCTCCAGCCCGAGGCCCTGGGTGTAGGCGATGCGGCCGATGGCGACCAGCACCACGTCCGCCTCGATCACCTCGGCGGCGCGCCGGCGGCGGGCTCCACCGTGACCTTCAGGGTCTTGCCCTTGGTGTCGACGCCCGTGACCTTGGTGCCGAGCTTGAAGGTGAAGCCCTGCTTGTCGAGGATGCGCTGGAACGACTTGGCCACGTCCGAATCCATGCCGGGCAGGATGCGGTCGAGGAATTCCACCACCGTGACCTGAGCGCCGAGGCGCCGCCACACCGAGCCCAGTTCCAGGCCGATGACGCCCGCGCCGACCACCACCAGCTTGCCGGGGACCTTGGGCAGCTTCAGCGCGCCGGTGGAGGAGACGATGCGCTCCTCGTCGATGGTCACGCCCGGCAGGGGCGCGACGTCCGAGCCGGTGGCGATGACGATGTTCTTCGTCTCCAGCACCTCGACCTTGCCGTCGGCATTGAGCGTGACCTCAACCTTGCCGGTGCCAAGGATCTTGCCGGCGCCCATATAGACGTCGACCTTGTTCTTCTTCAGCAGGAACTCGACGCCCTTCACGTTGCCGTCCACGCCGCGGTCCTTGAAGGCCAGCATGGCGGGAAGGTCGAGCTTGGGAGCCGGGACGCCGATGCCCATCTCGCCGAACTTGTGGCCCGCTTCCTCGAACAGCTCGGAGGCGTAAAGCAGCGCCTTGGAGGGGATGCAGCCCACGTTCAGGCAGGTGCCGCCATGGGTGCCGCGCTTCTCCACCACCGCGACCTTGAGCCCGAGCTGGGCCGCGCGAATGGCGCACACATAGCCGCCGGGGCCGGTGCCGATGACGATGAGATCGTAGGACATGTGAGAGACGTTCCTTGGCGGTTCAGCTAGCCATCAGCCGATGGACTTCAGCCTGCTTTTCGCAATCCCGACGCAGGCTGTCGGCTCCGAAGTCGATCTCGTAGCCGCTGTCGTCGAGCCAGAAGATGGAATGTCCGTATTCGGACACGGAAACGGCATCGAAGTTCTTAGGATCTTGCCGCAGATACGCGAAGACCTCCCCGTCCGCGAGTATCGGACGCACATCGACAACGCCCTCGTAGCCATCGGTGAAGACGAGCTTCAAAACGCCATAGATGACCGGGGTGGCCGAGACGATCCTGGGTAGCTCACTCATCGAAGGGGCTCCAAAGGCAGTTTTTCGATCGCACGCACGAATGTGTCGGTCAGCAGGTCCTTTCTTTGGGACGCCCATTCCAGAACGGAGCGCCGCTTGCTCTCCGGAAGTGTCCCCCGCAGCAGCCGCAAGGTCTGAATATGGATGCTCGCGCGGTGTTCGCCAAACTCCGTGTGGAAATGCGGCGGCGGATGATCGTTAGGGTAAAACTTGATCTTTACCCCGTCGACCACCGCCACCGTCGGCATCGCTCAGCCCCGTCCTCACAGATCCAGCACGAGCCGCGCCGGGTCCTCCAGGGTCTCCTTCACGCGCACCAGGAAGGTCACGGCCTCGCGGCCGTCGACGATGCGGTGGTCGTAGGACAAAGCGAGGTACATCATCGGGCGGATCACCACCTGGCCCTTGATGGCCACCGGGCGCTCCTCGATGCGGTGCATGCCGAGGATGCCCGACTGCGGCGCATTCAGGATCGGCGTGGACATCAGCGAGCCGTAGATGCCGCCATTGGTGATGGTGAAGGTGCCGCCCTGCATCTCGTCGATGCCGAGCTTGCCGTCGCGGGCCTTGCGGCCGTAGCCGGCGATCTGCTTCTCGATCTCGGCGACCGAGAGCAGGTCCGCGTCGCGCACCACCGGCACCACCAGGCCCTTCTCGGTGCCGACCGCGATGCCGATATTGTAGTAGTTCTTGTAGACGATGTCGGTGCCGTCGATCTCGGCATTGACCGCCGGGATGTCCTTCAACGCCGCGATCACCGCCTTGGTGAAGAAGCCCATGAAGCCGAGCTTCACGCCGTGCTTCTTCTCGAACGCATCCTTGAACTGCGCGCGCAGCGCCATCACCGCGCTCATGTCCACGTCGTTGAACGTGGTGAGCATGGCGGCGGTGTTCTGCGCATCCTTCAGGCGGCGCGCGATGGTCTGGCGCAGCTTGGTCATCTTCACCCGCTCTTCGCGGGGCGGCGTCGTCGGCGCTCGACGGCGCGCGCGCGGCGGCCGGCGCCGGAGC
>NZ_JBNFNU010000360.1:0-4299 GCF_057364445.1 Xanthobacter sp. BG11Y11_SDJG | reverse complement strand
GCCCCCGGCCCCCGCTCGAGCGCCCGGGCCCACGCGCCGGCTCGTGCTCGCGGCCGCCGCCGGCGCTTTGTCCGCCACCGTGCTGCCCGCGGCCTCTTCCGCGCAGAACTGGGGTCGCCAGACCCCTGAGCATCGAGGCGGGCGCCAAGCTCCGCGCTTTGTCGGGCAAGGCCGTGCTCGGCGCGGCCGGCACGGCGCCTCGCATCACCGAGCTGGTGGACTTCAATGCGCCCGACTGGCGGCGCTCGGCGCGCGATATGCGTGAACTCCTGGCCGCCGACCCGCGCCTCGCTTACGCCGTGGTCCAGACCCCGCGCATCGACGTCCGGTCGCTGGAGGCCGCACGGGTGGCGCTTGCGGTGCTGGCCAAGGGGACGGCCCTTTTCGAGGCCTTCTATTTCGCTCTGGCGGACGGGGAAGGGCCGATCGACGGCGTGGTGGCGCTGGGCGCCGCGCAGCGGGCGGGTCTGGACCGCTACCAGGTCTTCAACCTCTCCATCCAGCCACAATATACCGAGGACCTCTCCCGCGCCGCGGCGCTCGCCTCCGCGCTCGCCATCATCGACACGCCCGCTTATGTCATCGGCGATCAGGTGTTCGCCGGCTATCTCGACTTGGCCCGCAAGCGCGCGCTTCTTGCCGCAGCGAGACCTTGAGGCGGGCCGGCATCTCCGGTTAAGGAGACGGTATTTCCTTCCTCGATGCCGGGTCCTCCGGAGCGCGCGGCGAAACCGTCCATGTCAGACCTCCTGATCGCAGTGATCGTCTTCCTGGCGCTGTTCGGCGGCGCCATGCTCGGAATGGCGGTCGCGCGCCGGCTCGCCGAGCACCATCTCGCCAAGGAAACGCAGGATGCCGTGAAGCTCGGCGTGGGCATGGTGGTCGCGGTGTCCTCGCTGATCCTCGGCCTGATGACCACATCGGTGAAGGGCAATTTCGACGCCGCCTCGCGCGACGTGCAGCAGTTCGCCACCTATCTGATTACCCTCGACGGCACGCTGCGGGATTATGGGCCTCAGGCCGAGCCGGCCCGTGCGGCGCTCGCCGCCTTCACGCGCGACCTTCTGGCGGATAGCTGGGAGATCAAGGATCTGGAGGCCGATTCCAAAGCGCGGGAGCAACTGCAGGCACCCGATCCCTGGTCGCAGGTGTCGTTCTCCAACGTCGCCCGGGCGCTGCGCAGCCTGTCGCCGGAGACGCCCCTTCAGAGCGAGCTGAAGGCGGAAGCGCTCGACCGGAGCCGTAGCCTGTCGGTGCTGCGCTGGACCGTGATCGAGGAAAGCGTGACCGCAGTGCCGCCGCTCTTCACGGCCGTGCTGATCGCCTGGCTCACCTTCATCTTCATGAGCTTCGGCCTGTTCGCGCCGGTGAACCGGGTGTCCATCACCACCTTCATGCTGTGCGCCGCCAGTCTCGGCGGCGCGATCTTCATCATTCTGGAGATGAGTTCGCCGTTCGACGGGCTGATCTATATCTCGCCCGCCGCCATGGAGCATGCGCTGGCACAGATGATGAAGCCGATCTAGCCGGCTGCTCAGGCTTTCCTGCGGCGGGTCGTCGTGCGCGCCCCCTCGGTGAGTGGTGCCGCGGCGGCGGCGAAATCGGCCCAGGGGTCGGCGGTGGCCGCGAGGCGCGCGGGCGCGTTCGCGACCGTGAAGTAAGCGGGACCGATGGACGGCCCCAATTCGTCCCAGCGGAGCGGCATGGAGACCGGGGCGCCGGGCCGGGCGCGCGGCGAATAGGGCGCGACGGCGGTGGCGCCGCGCTGGTTGCGCAGATAGTCGATGAGGATGCGCCCGCGCCTTTTCGCCATGGCGATGGTCGCCACGTAGCGGTCGGGGCTGTCGGCCGCCATGGCGTCGGCGATCGCCTTGGTGAACGCCTTCACCTGCGGCCATTGCGCCTTGGGCGTGAGCGGCGCGACCACGTGCAGGCCCTTGCCGCCGCTGGTCTTCACGAACGGAACGAGGCCGGCCTGCTTCAGCCGCTCGGCCACCTCGACGGCCCCGGCAAGCGTCGCCTCCCAGGGCACGCCCTCGCCGGGATCGAGGTCCATGACGATGCGGTCCGGCGCCTCCCAGTTCTTCACCGTCGCGCCCCAGGGATGGATCTCCAGCGCCGCGGCCTGGACCAGGCCGAAGAGGCCGTCGAGGTCCTTGATGCTCACCAGCGCCGCGCCGGAGGCGTCCTTCGGATCCCGCACCGCGACGATGGCGCGCCGCGCGCCCTGCCACAGGTGTTTCTGGAAGAAGCGCTCGCCCTCGATGCCCTCCGGGCAGCGCACCAGCGCCAGCGGCCGCCCCGTGAGATGCGGCGCGGCACGGTCATAGGCCTCGGCCCAATAGTCAGCGAGGCCCTGCTTGGTGACGCCGGCATCGGGCCAGTAGATCCGGTCGGGATGGGTGAGGGTGACCGCCGCGCGCCGCGGCGCCTTCGCGTCCGCCGCCGGTTGTTTCGCCTGTGTCGGCATCTCGCGCACCACCTTGCTGGCCGGCTTATCGTCGCGCAGGCCCTGGAACGAGGCATGACGGAGGTTGCCGTCGGCCGTGAACCCGCGGAACTCCACCTCCGCCACCACCTTCGGATCGACGAAGCGCACGCCGCGCGCCGCCAGCGCCGACAAGGGCACGGCGAACGGGCTCTGCGTCGTCTCCAGGGCGGAGAAGGTGCGGAACAGGTCACGCGCCGCGGCGGCGGAAAAGCCGGTGCCCACCCGCCCCACCGGCACGAGGCGGCGCTTCTCGTAGACGCCCAGCACCAGCGCGCCGATGGTACCCTTCGCCACCGACGAGGGGGTGAAGCCCGCCACCACGAATTCCTGCCGCGCCGTGCACTTGGTCTTGATCCAGTCGCGCGAGCGGCCGGAGCGGTAGCGGCCGTCCGCGCGCTTGGAGACGATGCCCTCCAGCGCGAGGCGGCAGGCATGGGCGAACACCTGCGCGCCGTCCTCGGTGAAATGGGCGCTGAAGCGCAGCACCGGCGGCGCGCCCGCCAGCAGGGCTTCGAGCCGGGCCTTGCGCGCGATCAGCGGCACCGCGGTGAGGTCGGCACCGTTGAGATGGATCAGGTCGAACGCGTAGAGCACGAGCCGGTCGCTGCGGCCCTCGGACAGGTCCTGCTGGAGCGCCGAGAAGTCCGCGGCGCCGGACGCGGTCTCCACCACCACCTCGCCGTCGATCAGCGCCTGCTCGACGGGGAGGCCGGCGAGGGCCTCGGTCAAAGCGGGGCCGAAGCGCTCGCTCCAGTCGAGCCCGCCGCGGGTGATGAGCCGCACCGTCCCGCCGTCGATGCGGGCCAGGACGCGGTAGCCGTCGAACTTGATCTCATGGACATAGTCCGCCCCCTTCGGCGGGGTGGCGGCGAGGGTCGCCAGCATGGGCGGCACGACATCCGGCAGCACTGCGGCCTTGGCGCCCGGCAAGGCGAGCGGATCATCGGCCGGCGGCGCGGCGGAAACCGCCTCCGAGCGGGCGGCCCGCTTGGGCCGGGCGCCGGCCTTCGCCGCCGTCTTGGTCTTCGGCTCGTTCTTCGGCTGGGTCTTCGGTGCCGCCTTCGGTGCCTTTTTGGCCTTCGGCGCAGGGTCGCCCACCGGCCCGCCGGTGCGGGAGGACCAGCCCGGGGCCTCGCCTTCCACCGCCTCGATGGGGCGGCCCGTCTTCACCGAGAGCGGCTCCCGCTCCACCACAGGTGGCGCATCCGGCGACCGGGCCTCGGCGTCCTCGCCTTTGATGAGCAGCCAGTTGACGCGCGTCTCCCGCGCCCGCGGCGCCATGCGCACCAGGTGCCAGTGGCCCTTGAGCTTGTCGCCCTGGAGCGCGAATTCCAGGTGCCCCTTCTTGAGCCCCTTGTGGGCATCGCCGATCGGGGTCCAGGTGCCGCGGTCCCAGACGATGACGGTGCCGCCACCATACTCGCCCTTCGGGATCGTGCCCTCGAAATCCCCGTAGTCCAGCGGATGGTCCTCCACCTCGACGGCGAGGCGCTTGTCTGCCGGGTCGAGGCTCGGGCCACGCGTGACCGCCCAGCTCTTCAGTACGCCATCGAGCTCCAGGCGCAGGTCGTAGTGCAGCCGCCGCGCCGCATGCTTCTGGATGACGTAGGCGGCGCCTTTCGCCTTTTGCGCCGCGCCGCGCGGCTCGGGGGTGCGGGTGAAATCGCGCTTCCGGCGGTAGGTGGCGAGCGACATGGCTCAGCCCGCCTTGCGCCGGGACTTTGGCGGCGGTCCCCTTCGCGGGCGTCGCTTTGGCCGCGGACTTGCCGCGCGCGGGCGCCTTCTTCGGCGCCTTCGCGGAGGCCGTG
>NZ_JBNFNU010000359.1:0-4316 GCF_057364445.1 Xanthobacter sp. BG11Y11_SDJG | reverse complement strand
GCAGCGCCCGCGCCGCCCGCCGCGCCCTGACGCCGCGCCGCGACGGGGCGACCGCTCCGTCCGGCCTTCCACACCCGGTCTACGCACCGCCGCCAGGCGGCCCTCAGGAAGGAAACGCCCATGCAAAGCATCAGTGCCGGCAATACGGCCTTCATCCTCCTGTGCACCGCGCTGGTGTGCATGATGACCCCGGCTCTCGCGCTGTTCTATGGCGGCCTCGTCAAGCAGCGCGACATGCTCTCGATCATGATCCAGAACTTCGTCTGCATGGGTGTTGTGGGCCTGATCTGGGTGTTCGGCGGCTTCAGCCTCGCCTTCGGTCCCGACATCGGCGGCGTGATCGGCAACATCGCGCCCTATTTCGGCATGTACCACGTGGGCGTCGCGCCCAACCCGGCGATGGGGCCGACCATCCCCTTCATCATGGTGTTTGCCTATCAGATGATGTTCGCCATCATCACCCCGGCGCTGATGACGGGCGCCTTCGTGGGCCGCTTCCGGTTCGGCGCCTACCTCGCCTTCGTCGCTTTGTGGACCATCCTGGTCTACCTGCCGGCGGCGCACTGGATCTGGGGCGGCGGCTTCCTCGCCAAGATGGGCGTCGTCGACTTCGCCGGCGGCATCGTCATCCACACCGCCGCGGGCTTCTCGGCGCTGGTGACGGCGGCCTATCTCGGCAAGCGCATGCTGGCGCCGGGCGAGAGCGAATCCGAGCCCGCGAGCCTGCCGCTGGTGGCGCTGGGCGCCGGCCTGCTCTGGTTCGGCTGGTTCGGCTTCAATGCCGGCGGCGCCTATGCGGCCGACGCGCTCGCCGCCTACGCCTTCACCAACACCATGCTGGCCGGCTCCATCGCCATGCTGGTGTGGATGTTCTGGGAGTGGCGCGAGAAGGGCCGTCCGTCCTTCTCCGGCGTGCTGGTGGGCGCGGTAGCGGGCCTTGCCACCGTCACTCCCGCTTCGGGCTATGTGGAGCCCATGGCGGCGCTCGCCATCGGCGCCATCGGCGCCACCGTGTGCTATCACGCCAAGCATGTGCAGAGCTGGCTGAAGGTGGACGACTCGCTGGAGGTCTGGCGCGCCCACGGCGTCGGCGGCATGACCGGCGCGCTGCTGATCGGTGTGCTCGCGAGTTCCCACATCAACCAGGTGTCCGCGGGCCTGCACCAGCTCGGCGTGCAGGCGCTCGCGGTCGCCATCGTCGCCGCCTATGCCAGCCTCGTCACGTTCATCCTGCTCAAGGTCCTGGACGGGATGGGCGTGCTCAGGGTGTCGGAGAAGGTCCAGGAGGAGGGCCTCGACACCACCATGTATGGCGAGCAGGCCTTCAATTTCTGGAACATGGATCGCGGCGGCAAGGCCTGATCCCCCGGCAAGGCCTGATCCCCCGCTTGGGCCGCGGCCTCGGACATCCCCGGATGCCCGTGGGCGGCCAAAGCCTGACCTTCGACCTCTGCCGCCCTCGGGCGGCAGAGGTCTGATCGCCATCGTGCGGCAGCGGCGTGCATCCGGAGGCTTCCCGGCGCAGGCCGCTCGCGCGTTTCAATCCCTCTCCCCGCGCGGCGCCCATGGACCTGACACTCACGATCTTCGTCCTCGTCTATGTCGCGATGGGGGTCGGCCACCTGCCCTTCTTCCGCCTCGACCGGACCGGCGCCGCGCTGGTGGGGGCGATGCTGCTCATCGCCTTGGGCACGATCGCGCCGGCGGCGGCCTGGCAGTCGATCGACTACAACGCCCTCGGCCTCCTGTCGGGCCTGATGATCATCTCGGCCGCGTTCTCGGTCTCCGGCTTCTACGATTGGGCGGCACGGGCGGTGGGCGCGGCCGAGGTCGGCCTCGGGCGCTGCTGGCCATCGTCATCGCCGTCTCCGCCGGCCTGTCGGCGCTGCTCACCAACGACGTGGTGGTGGTGGCGATGACGCCGATCTTCTGCCAGATCTGCCTCGCGCGGCGGCTCAACCCGGTACCGTTCCTGCTCGCCTTCTGCTTCGCCGCCAATGTGGGCTCCTCGGCCACCCTCATCGGCAGCCCGCAGAACATGATCGCCGCCGAGACGCTGCACCTGTCCTTCCTCGGCTTCATGAAGCTCGCCGCCCTGCCCTCGCTGCTCGGTTTGCCGATCATCTGGCTGGTGCTGGTGTTCTTCTATAAGGGCCGGTGGGACCTCGCCGCGCCCGCCGACGCCGACGCGCCGGTGGCGCCGCCGCAGCCGCTCGACGTGGGCGAGACCGTGAAGGCCTTCATCGTCACCGCCGCCGTGATCGTCGGCTTCGTGGCGACCGACTGGCCGCACATGCTGATCGCCCTGCTCGGCGCCAGCATCCTCCTGGTCAGCCGCCGCGTGGAGTCCGAGAAGCTCATCCGCCTGGTGGACGGCGACCTGCTGGTGATGCTGATCGGCCTGTTCATCGTCAATGCGGCGGTCGCCGCCACCGGGCTGCCGCAGGAGCTGATCGCGTGGCTGCGCACGGTCGGGTTCGACCTGCACGACCCCATGTCCATGCTCGTCATCATGTCGGTGGTGTCCAACATCGTCGGCAACAACCCCGCCGTGATGCTGGCCGCGCCGTTCCTCACCGGCGCCGCGCAGCCGGAGGCGCTGGGCGCGGCGATCGCGCTCGGCACGGGCTTCTCGTCCAATGCCGTGATCTTCGGCAGCCTCGCCGGCATCATCGTCGCCGAGCAGGGCAAGAAGAACGGCATCACCATCGGCTTCGCGGAGTTCGCCAAGGCGGGCGTGCCCACCTCGCTGCTGTGCCTGCTGCTGGCGGCCGGCTGGATCCTGTATCTGCAGTGACGGCGGCCGCGCTCAGGTGCTGCCGCGGGCCAGCAGCCGGAAGCCCACGTCCACCATCTTGGCTTCCACCTCCTGGCCCTGCATGCGGCGCAGCAGCAGGCGGGCCGCCTCCATGCCGATGGTCCGGCTGGCGATGGCGATGGTGGTGAGGCCGGGCACCAGATGGGCGGCGATGTCGTAATTGCCGAAGCCGGTGATGGCGAGATCCTGCGGGACGCGGATGCCCATTGCCGCGCATTTCAGGAGCGCGCCGGAGGCTAGCACGTCGCTCGCGAACACCACGGCATCGGTCTCGGGATGGTTCCGGCGCACGCGATCCAGGAGCGCCACGCCGGCCTCCATGACCATGGGACCGGAGGTCGCGGTGACGACGCGGGCCTCGACGCCGGGAAAATGTCGGCCATGGGCGTCGAGGAAGCCCTTCAGGCGGTCCTTGGCGCGGTGGTCGCCGGGCTTGATCATGCCGGCGAAGGTGAGCCGGCGATAGCCGCGCGCCACCAGATGGTCGACCACCTCCATCATCGCCGCCGCATTGGAGAAGCCCACCAAAAGGTCGATGGGACGCGGCGTCCAGCTCCAGCTTTCCACCACCGGCACGCCGGTGCGCTTCAGGATGTCGGCGGCCTCCTGGGTGTGCCGCGTGCCGATGATGAAGAAGCCATCCGGCCGCCGCCCCGCGAGCGAGCGCACCAGCGCCTCCTCGCGCGCGGTCGTGTAGTCCGTATGGCCGAGGAACACCTGGTAGCCTTCCGGCAGCAGCACGTCGGTGAGCCCCTGGATGGTCTCGGCGAAGATCGAGGTGGAGATGGTGGGGATGATCGCCGCCACCGTCATGGAGCGGTTCGAGGCGAGGTGGCTGGCGGCATAGTTCTGCACGTAACGCGTCTCGCGCACCGCCTGCTCGATCCGCGTCAGGGTCTCCGGGCCGACGCTGCGCGGGTCGCGCAGGGCGCGCGACACCGTCTGGGCGGAGACCTCCGCCGCCCGCGCCACGTCCGCCATCGTGACGGCGCGGGTGGCGGATCTGCGCCGGGAACCGCTTCGGCGCCGGTCCTCGCCTGTTCTCTGACACGTCCGCCAAGCCCCTTCCCCGCCCACCTGTCGCGGCGGCGCAACCGCCAGCGTCCGCAGTGCGCGGACGGCCGGTGCGCCGCCCGCCATCCGTGATGTTAGCGATCGGGTTATCGCTAATCCAGCGCCGGGGCGATCGCCTCTTGCGCGGCGCGCGGGCTGCATGTTATCGCTCACGTTAGCGGTCACTCTGCACCAATGCAGACGCCCGGCGCAGCCGGGAGAGCCGCAGTCGGCGCCAGCGGAACACCGCTGCGCCCGGGAGAGGAAGACGCGGCCATGACGGCCATCGGCACGCTCGAAGGCAGGGTCGCCTGGATCACCGGCGGCGGCAGCGGCATCGGCGAAGCGACCGCGCGGCGCTGGCCGAGGCCGGCGCGCACGTCATCGTTTCCGGCCGCCGGGCGGCGGAACTCGACCGCGTCGCCGCCGACATCCGCGCCGCGGG
>NZ_JBNFNU010000358.1:0-4327 GCF_057364445.1 Xanthobacter sp. BG11Y11_SDJG | reverse complement strand
TGCGGAGCCGCGCGCCGGGCAGGAGCCGGCCGCGAGCGAACACGCCGCATTCTCGCGCTTCGTGGAGGAACCGCGCTCGCCGCTCTGCTGCTGCGGGCGGTGCGCGAGGGCGACCTCTCTGCGGAGGCTGCCCGGCGCGAAATGGAGCGTCTGTCCCCCTGCCCAGCCGACGCCACGCAATGGCCCGCCGCGCTTCAGGCCGACGCCGCGCGGCTCGCGGGCCTGCGGCGCGCGCTTGCGGCCCAGGACAGGGAGGACGCGGCCGACATCCTCCACGCCCAGGCCGAACGCAAAGAGCCGCGGCGGCGGCCTTCCGGCCGCCCGCCGGCTCCGACTGGTCGAGAGCACGGGACGCTAGGTCTGCCTCGGGCCTGCGGCGTGGGCGCGCATGGCGCGCCGGCCGGCCCCGGAGATCACTTCTTGAGAAGCGCGCCGAACTTGTTCTTGAAGCGCGACACGCGGCCGCCACGGTCCATGATCTGCTGGCTGCCGCCGGTCCAGGCCGGATGGGTGCGCGGATCGATATCGAGCTGAAGGGTGTCGCCCTCCTTGCCGTAGGTCGACCGGGTCGTGTACTCCGAGCCGTCCGTCATCACCACCTTGATGAAGTGATAGTCGGGATGGATGTCGCTCTTCATCGGTTCAATCCTTTTCGCCGCGTCGTGCCCCTTTACAGGGCGCCGCGACGCTCAATTTCGGTTCCTGCCGGAAGTGGCGGGTCTATAGCCGAGTGCATGCTTTGACACAAGCCGGCCTGACCACCGATCTCGCGCCCGGCGCGCGTGACCCCGAACCCCCGCCCCGGCAGCGCCCCAAGGCGCGGCGCGACCTGAAGCCGCTCGCCGGGTTGTGGCCCTACGTCTCGCGCTGCCGCGGCCGCATGCTGGCGGCGCTCGGCGCGATCCTGACCGCGGCCTTGCCACCCTCGCCTTGCCGGTGGCGGTGCGGCGGATGATCGATTTCGGCTTCGCCGTCGACCACCAGGGCATGATCGACCGCTATTTCGCCGTCCTGGTGGCTGTGGTGGCGGTGCTCGCCGCCGCCTCCGCCGCCCGCTACTACCTCGTAACAACCCTGGGTGAGCGGGTGGTGGCGGACCTGCGCACCGCCGTGTTCGCCCGCCTCGTCTCGCTGGACGGCGCCTTCTACGACCAGGCGCGCACCGGCGAACTCACCTCGCGCCTCACCGCCGACACCACGCAGATCAAGTCGGCGGTCGGCGCCTCCGCCTCCACCGCGCTGCGCAACCTCGTCTTGTGCCTCGGCGGCGTAGCGATGATGGTGGTGACGAGCCCGCGTTTGTCCGGCCTCGTTCTGGTGGCGATCCCGATCATCGTCCTGCCGCTCATGGCCTCGGGCCGCAAGGTGCGCCGCCTTTCGCGCCTCGCCCAGGACACGCTGGCGGACGCCTCCGCCTATGCGTCGGAGGCGGTTTCCGCCATGCGCGCGCTCCAGTCGTCCAGCGCCGAGGGCGCCGCCCGCGCTCGCTTCGAGGGCGAGGTGGAGCGCGCCTACGGCGCCGCGCTCGCCGCCTCGCGCTCGCGCGCCTGGCTCACCGGCATCGCCATCTTCCTGGTGTTCGCCAGCATCGTCGCGGTGCTGTGGGCCGGCGCGCAGTCGGTGCTCAACGGCACCATGACATCGGGCGAGCTGTCGCAGTTCGTGCTCTATGCCGTGCTCGCCGCCGCCTCGCTCGGCAACCTGTCGGAGACCTGGGGCGAAGTCTCCGCCGCCGCCGGCGCCGCCGAGCGCATCGGCGAACTGCTGAAGGCCGAGCCGCAGGTGAAGGCGCCGGAGCGCCCGCTGGCCTTGCCCGCGCGCGTCTCGGGCGCCATCCGCTTCGACGAGGTGAGCTTCGCCTATCCGACCCGCCCCGACGCGCCGGCGCTGCACGGCGTCTCGTTCGAGATCCGCCCGGGCGAGCGGGTGGCGCTGGTCGGCCCCTCGGGCGGCGGCAAGAGCACGGTGTTCCAGCTTCTGGAGCGCTTCTACGACCCGCAAGGCGGCCGCATCCTGCTCGGCGATGACGACATCCGGCTCTGCGACCCTGAGGCCGTGCGCCGCCAGATGGCCATGGTGCCGCAGGAGGCGGTGATCTTCGCCGACACGGTGCGCGCCAACATCCGCCTCGGCCGTCCGGAGGCCACCGACGCCGAGGTGGAGGCCGCCGGGCGCGCCGCCTTGGTGGACGAGTTCACCCAGAAGCTGCCCGAAGGCTGGGACACGCCGGTGGGCGAGCGCGGCGTCACGCTGTCCGGCGGCCAGCGCCAGCGCATCTCCATCGCCCGCGCCATCCTGCGGGAAGCACCGATCCTGCTGCTTGACGAGGCGACCAGCGCCCTCGACGCGGAGAGCGAGAAGCTGGTGCAGACCGCGCTGGAGCATTCCATGGCCGGGCGCACCAGCCTCGTCATCGCCCACCGGCTGGCCACGGTCCTGTCCGCCGACCGCATCCTGGTGATGGAGGACGGGCGCATCGTCGACACCGGCACCCATGCCGAACTCGTGGCCAAGGGCGGCCTCTATGCCCGCCTCGCCACGCTCCAGTTCAGCCAGGGCAACTGAGCGGACGGGATCCGTCCGGCCGCCACTCCATCCGGAAGGTGCGCCGGCCGGAGAGCGGGTTTTCGCCCTCGGCGACGATGGCGAGGCCGATCTTCTGGTAGAAGCGCACGGCGCGCGGATTGTCCTGGTTCACGTCGAGCGCGACCAGGGTGGGCGAGATCGCCCGCGCCTCGTCCATCAGCGCCTCGGCGGCGCCCTGCCCCCAGAAGGTGGGGCCGACCACAAGTTGGTCGAGATAGCCGGTGCCGGGATGGATCACGACGAAGCCGGCGAGCGCGCCCGTCGCAGCCGCGCGCGCGACGCGCACGCGCGCTCCGCCTGCCGCGAGCTTCGCCAGATGCTCGATGATCCACGGCCGGCGCGCCTCGAAATCGATCTCCGGCATGGCCTTGGCCCAGCTCGCGACCCACAAATCGATCATCTGCGGGGCATGCTCGGGCCGGGCGTCTTCGAGGGTGTAGGTCATGGCGATCTGCTCAGTGTCGGCGGGATGTGTGCCGCACATGGAGGATGGTGACGGCGTCCGGCCGCGACAGATAGAAAACTTTGAACGGCAGACGCGGCACGGTCAGGACCCGCACGCCGGGCGCGTCCGTTTGGCGCCCGCTTTCCGGGTGGTCTGCCAGTATTGCGATGGCGCCTTCGATGGCGACCACCACGCGCCGCGCGGCCTGGGGACGTTCCCTCGCTATGAAATCAAGGATGGCGCGCAAGTCCGCTGCCGCTTTGGGGCTGAAGAGCAGCCGGCCCGCCACGCGTCGTCACCGACGGCGTGTCATGCGGTATAACGCGCGAACAGCGCACGGATTTCGGCGTCCGCGACCAAGTCACCCGCCTCGACCTCAGCCAAAGCCTCATCCACCGCCGTCCGCTCCGCTGCCGACAGCCGATAGGGCGGGACCTGCGCGCGCTCGATCTCGGCGAGCTGGCGCACGGCCTCGTCCTGGGCCATCTGCGGCCAGTCCGGAAGGCGATCCAGCAGGAGCTGCAGCTTCTTGTCCATCGTTTGATCCTAGCGCCGCCCAAGGGGCGGCGGAAGGCCCCTCACCGCTCGGTCAGCTTCAGCTCGATGCGGCGGTTGCGGGCGCGCGCCTCGTCGGAGGTGCCGGTGTCGAGGGGCTGGTATTCGCCGAAGCCGGCCGCGATCAGATGGCGCGGGCTCACGCCGCGGCTGATGAGATACTGCACCACGGCGATGGCGCGCGCCGCCGACAGTTCCCAGTTGGAGGGGAATTGCGCGGTGGCGATGGGCCGGTTGTCGGTATGCCCGTCGATGCGCAGCGCCCAGTCGATGTCGGGCGGGATGTTCTTCTCCAATTCCAGGATCGCCGAGGCGAGCTTGTCGAGCTGGGGCAGCGCCTCGGGCTTGGGCACCGCCGAGCCGGGATCGAAGAACACTTCCGACTGGAACACGAACCGGTCGCCCACCACGCGGATGTCCGGCCGGTTGCCGAGGATGTCGCGCAGGCGGCCGAAGAATTCCGAGCGGAAGCGGGTGAGTTCCTGAACCCTCTGGGCCAAGGCCACGTTGAGGCGCCGGCCGAGGTCGGCGATGCGCGCCTGGCTTTCCTGGTCGCGCTTCTCCGAGGCGCCGAGGGCCTCCTCCAGCGCCGCCATCTGCCGCCGCAGCGCGGCGATCTGCTGGTTCAGCAGGGCGATCTGATCCGCCGCGCGGGCGGCGGCGTCGAGGCTGGCATCGCGCTCGCGCCTGAGCGCATCCTCGCGGCGGGCATCGGGCGCCGCCGGCGCCGACTGGCCTGGG
>NZ_JBNFNU010000357.1:0-4333 GCF_057364445.1 Xanthobacter sp. BG11Y11_SDJG | reverse complement strand
GGCGGCATAGGACGCCTCGAGTTCGGGGATGTCCGCCTCGGTGCCGGCGGCCTGCCCGGTGGCGTTGGCGGTGTCCACGGCGGTGGCGGCGCCGGCGTCCAGCCGCCGGCGGGTGAGCCCCCTCGGTGGCGCGCTGGGACGCCGCGGTGCGGCGGGCGAGCGCGATCTGCGCCTGGTAGCCGCGGGCCTCGAGATAGTTGGGACGCCACGTCGCCGACCAATGTGACCAAGACGGCGTCGAGGTCGTCCGCCGCCGCGTCGACGCCGTAGCGCGCCGCCTCCGCGCCGCGCCGGTTGGCGCCGAACAGGTCGACCTCCCAGCTGGCGTCGAAGCCGGCCTGGTACTCGCCATAGCCGCCGCCCACGGTGACGTCGCCGTCGCTGCCGATCCGCCCGCCATTGTCGCCGCGGGTGGCGGAGGCGGTGCCGGTGAGCTCAGGAAACAGCGCGCCCACCTGCTGGCGGTAGCTGGCGCGCGCCGCCCGCACCTTGGCCTTGGCAGTGGCCACGTCGAGATTGGCGTCGACGGCCGCGTCCATGAGCGCGTCGAGCACCGGGTCGCCGAGCCGGCGCCACCAGCGGACCGGCGGCGCGTGCGGCCCCGCGGCCGGCTCTGTGCCGCCGCTCCAATAAGCGGGCAGGACCAGATCCGGCGTCGCATAGTCCGGGCCCACGGCGCAGGCCGCGAGCGCGAGCACGCTCAGGAGCATTGCGAGCGCCGAAGCGCCGCCCGCCAGGGCGCGGCGCATCCCGGCAGAGCGCCGCCCAGCGCGAGCGCCGGAACGCGGGAAGGGTACGGGTCTTTCACGCACAGGGCCATTGCACCGTCGTCGAGCTCAGGTCGCGGCCCACTGTGACGCCCATGATGTCGCCAATGGGACGCCCAGGATTCAAATGGTTTCGGCCTGTTTCCGAGCTTTGCCAGATGCTCGGCCGCGCCGGCGGCGCGCCCATCGGCAGGCGCCGACGGAGCCCGTCCGCCGACGTCCGAGTGGGTCTTCGGGCCGCTGTCGGCCTATGATCGGGGAAATGGTGCCGGCTGAGGGGATCGAACCCCCGACCTTCGGTTTACAAAACCGCTGCACTACCGCTGTGCTAAGCCGGCCCGGATCGATACGTCGCAGCCTCGAAACGCAGGTGCCCTCAAGGCGGATCGCCCGGGCGACGGCTGCAGCCGCCGCGCTGGCCTCGACCACACGGGTCTTATTCCCCCACCGGCCCGCGGGCGTCAAGCCGGGGGCCGTGCACGGGGCGGGCGCGCAAACGAAAGCGGCCCCGCCGGGTGGGCGGAGCCGGACCTGGATAGGAGACGCCCCGGAGCGGGGGTCGGGGCCGTCCTGGGGCAGAGGGCGGGCCGCTGGCGGCCCGCCGGCGCCTCAGTGCCAGTGATCGATGTTGCGATCCTTGGTCTCCGGCACGAACAGAAGGCCGATGACGAAGGTCATCAGGGCGATCACGATCGGGTACCAGAGGCCGAAATAGATGTCGCCGGTGGCCGCCACCATGGCGAAGGAGGTGGCTGGCAACAGGCCGCCGAACCAACCGTTGCCGATATGGTAGGGCAGCGACATGGAGGTGTAGCGGATGCTGGCCGGGAACAGTTCCACCAGCGCCGCCGCGATCGGCCCGTACACCATGGTCACGAACAGCACCAGGATGAAGAGCAGCCCGATCACCGTCGCCACCCGCGGCTGGAAGATGTCGAACGGGTGCGCCATCTTGATCACGTCCTTGTTGGTGGCGGCGCTGGGATAGCCCGCCGCCTGCAAGGCAGCCGTGACGGTCTTGTTGGTGTCGGCCCCTGCATAGGGGATCACGGTGTCGTTGATCTTCACCTGCACCGGCGAGCCGGCGGCGCCGGCCGTCGTCGAATACTTCACCGAGGACTTCGCGAGGAAGTCGCGGGCGACGTCGCAGGGCTGGGTGTAGACGCGCGTGCCGACCGGGTTGAACAGGCTGCCGCAATTGGCCGGGTCGGACACCACGGTGACCCGCACGTTCTGGATCGCCTTCTCGAGCGCAGGGTTCGCGAAGGTGGTGATCATGTTGAACAGCGGGAAGTAGCTCGCGGCGGCGATCAGGCAGCCGGCGAGGATGATGGGCTTGCGGCCGATCTTGTCGGACAGCCAGCCGAAGAACACGAAGAAGCCGGTGCCGAACACCAGCGACCAGGCGATCAGCAGGTTCGAGGTGTAGCCGTCGACCTTGAGGATCGATTGCAGGAAGAACAGGGCATAGAACTGGCCCGTGTACCACACCACGCCCTGGCCCGCGACGAGGCCGAACAGCGCGAGCAGCACGAACTTCAGGTTCGACCACTGGCCGAACGCCTCCTTCAGCGGCGCCTTCGAGGTGGTGCCCTCGTCCTTCATCTTCTGGAAGGTGGGCGATTCCGACAGCTGCAGACGGATCCAGATGGAGACGCCGAGCAGCGCGATGGACACCAGGAAGGGAATGCGCCAGCCCCATTCGGCGAACGCGGCCTCGCCGGTGATGGTACGGGTGAAGAGGATGATGATCAGCGACAGAAACAGGCCGAGCGTCGCCGTGGTCTGGATCCAGGAGGTGTAGAAGCCGCGACGGCCGTGCGGGGCGTGCTCCGCCACGTAGGTGGCCGCGCCGCCATACTCGCCGCCGAGCGCGAGGCCCTGGGCAAGACGCAGCGCGATCAGGATGATCGGGGCGGCGATGCCGATGGAGGCGGCATTGGGCAGGATGCCGACGATGAAGGTCGACAGGCCCATGATGAGGATGGTGACAAGGAAGGTGTACTTGCGGCCGACGATGTCGCCCACGCGGCCGAACACGATGGCGCCGAAGGGACGCACCAGGAAGCCGGCGGCGAAGGCGAGCAGCGCGAAGATGTCGCGCGTCGCCGGCGGATAGGCGGAGAAGAATTGTGCGCCGATGATCGCGGCGAGCGAGCCGTAGAGATAGAAATCGTACCACTCGAAGACGGTGCCGAGCGAGGAGGCGAAGATGACCTTCTTCTCCTCTCGGCTCATGGGGCGGGACGCCGGAACGCCCGCAGCGGTTGCGACACTCATTTCACGTTTCCTCCAGACTTGAGCCCTGGGTTGCCCCGGCCGCGCGCGGCGGCCCGGAATGCCGGCGAGGTGCGACGGGCGATTGCCCATGGCGCAGCCATCGGGCGCCACCGGTGCGCCCGTTCGCGAAATCGGGGGCCGAGCGGGCACAGCCGGGGCGTGTCGGAAGCCGCAGAAAACGCGGCCCGATGCCCGGCGTGAGCGCCGGTCGGCTCAATTCATGAAGTCAGGGATGGCTGCGCGACGGGCCGAGGCTCCGCCGGTGCGCTTCCTACTCCCGCAGCGGCCGTCCGGCGGCCTCTTCGGATCGTCCAGGACATGCGGCGCCGTCGGGCGCGGCGATCTTGGCGTTTCCTGCGAGGTCTGTCCGGGTCCAGGTCTTCAAGCCCGGTTCGGCAGATCCGGTGCCGGCCAGACGACTCCGACCAGGACACCTCGCGATGACATTGGCGGAGGTCGCGCGGCTTTTCGATTGGCAATTGGTCTTACGCGCAAGGGCGCAGGCGCACCGATTTTCTCTTTCCCCAGCGTCAGTTACGCTGGAGCGCCCGGCGTGCCATGCCGAGCGAGAGCGCCGCGGCATTGGACACGTTCAGGCTCTTGATGACGCCGGGAAGGTCGATGCGCGCGAGCACGTCGCATGTCTCGCGCGTGAGCTGCCGAAGGCCCTTGCCCTCGGCCCCGAGAACCAGAGCGAGCGGCGCCCGGAGCGGGGTATCCTCGAGGTCGGCCGCGCCTTCGCTGTCGAGGCCGACCACCAGCATGCCGTTGTCCTTGAGCTCGGTGAGCGCGCGGGCGAGGTTCTGCACCAGGCAGAACGGCACATGCTCCAGTCCGCCGGACGCGCTCTTCGCCAGCACGCCGGTGGCGGGCGGGCTGTGGCGCGCGGTGGTGACGATGGCGCCCACCGCGAACGCTGCCGCCGAGCGCACGATCGCGCCCACATTGTGGGGATCGGTGATCTGATCGAGCACCAGCACCAGGTCCGCCTTCGCCACCTTGGACAAAGGCGGGGAGGGCAGGTGATCCGCCTCTGCCAGCAGGCCCTGATGGACCGCGTCCGGACCCAGCAGCTTGTCGATCTCGGAGGGGCGCACGATCTCCGGCGCGAGCGGCAAGGCGAGGCCTTCCTCGGCCAGGCGGTTCACCGCATTTCGGTGGCGAGGATGGCGCCGGAAGCGCGCTTGGGGTTGGCGAGCGCTTCCGCCACCGTGTGCCAGCCATAGAGCGACGGGCCACGTCGTCAGTCGCCTTCCCAGCGGGCGGCGGCCGGCGCCCTTGGGCCG
>NZ_JBNFNU010000356.1:0-4352 GCF_057364445.1 Xanthobacter sp. BG11Y11_SDJG | reverse complement strand
GGCCGATGGCCGCCGGCCTCGCGGTGCTCCCTCGCGCCGCGCTGGCCCCGCCAAGCGCGTGGGGCCCCAGCTCGACGCGCAGGGGCAAGAGCGACCTGCCGGGGCCAGCAGTCCGTGGACCCGGAGCTGGACCCCTTTCCCTTCGACGGCCGGCTGGCGCTGCGCGCCTATTTCAAGGAGCGCCTGCCCTCCATGTGGTGGGCGAACGAGCCGGAATACAATCTCGGGCGCTATTCAATTACCGTGCACGTGCCCGATTCCTGGCGCGGCAACCCGACCTCGGCCCTGCTCGCGCTCTGCCCGCAGGCCCACAGCAACCTGTGGACCGGCATCCGGTCGTTCGAGGTGAAGGCGATGTACAAGAATGCCCCGTGGCCCGGCGTCACCTGCCGGCCGTGAGCGGCCACGCCCGGTCAGCGCGGCGGGGTGGGCACGGCCGGCGGCGCCGGCTCCTCGCGCAGGGGGCCGTGGGTCATCTGGTTGACCTGCATGCGCTGCGCCCGGCGGCGCTCGTTCACGCCCAGGAACATGGCGCGCAGGACGAAGCCGAAGAACACCATCGTGCTCGCGGTGGACAGGATGATGACGAGGCCCGCCACCACCTGGAACGCCACGGAGGGATAGAGCGCGGCGAGCGGGATGACGCTCAGCACGGCAATGGTCAACACGATGGCGCGGAGTTGCGGCATGGCCTTCGTCCGGAAGGTGCTTCCGGACGAACCGGACGCGGTGATCGGCGAAAATATCACCGGCGACTCGTGAAATAAAGCTGAAGTGGGGAGACTTCGCCTGTCGGCGTGACGTCCGCCCGTCCCTGCGGTCCGCAGGGGCTCAGATGTCGCCGCCGTAGCCGAGCGGCGCGCGCACCAGGGCCGAGTTGCGGTAGCGCGGATCGGCGGTCACTTCGTCGCCTGCCCAGGGCGGCAGGTCCACGGTCTCGTCCGGGTGCCCGAGCTCGACCTCGGCCATGACCAGGCCGTCATTCTCCGCCTCGAAGACGTCGACGACCCAGGTCCGGCCGCCATAGTCCACGAAATGGCGCACCTTCTCGATGATCGGCCGGGTGCACAGCGTCTCCAGCATGGCGGCGCCGTCGGCGAAGGGAATCTTGTACTCGTACTCCGCCCGCGAAATGCCTTCGGTGCGGCTCTTCACAGTCAGGAACGCCTCGTCGCCGGCAAGGCGGATTCGCACGGTGGCATCCGCGCCGAGGCACAGATAGCCCTGGCGGATGTGGCAGGCCCTGGCACCAGCACGCCAGGCCTCGGAGGTGACGAGAAACTTGCGCTCGACTTCGACGGACATGACGGAGCGGATCCCAGGCGACAGCCACTTCGACCATAGCCCGCCCGACCCGGCCCCCGTCCAGCCAATGGCCGGGGCGGCGTCGCAGGAAAACGTTTTCTTGCAGTGCAATATCCACGACGTGTGGTCAAAAAACCACGGCCGCCCGAAGCGGCGGCCGTGCAATTGCGCGGTTCTTGACCGCAGGCTCCCACAGCCGGGCCGATCGCCGGACCGCCTTTCCCCGTCAGGCCGGCACCTTGCGCTTGGGCATGGTCGACGCCTCCGCGTCCACGTCGTGGCGCGACGGCGGGTTGGTGGCGCCGATGGTGGTGATGCGCATGATGTTGGTGGTGCCCGCCTTGGCGAACGGCACGCCGGCGGTGATGGCGAGGCGGTCGCCCGGCTTGCCGAGGCCGTGCTCCACCGCCACCCGCACCGCCGTGTCCACCATCTCGCCGAAGGAGTGGATGTCCTCCTTCATGTGCACGGCGTGCACGCCGTACGAGAGCGCGAGGCGCCGCGCGGTCTCCACTTTGGGGGTGAGGCCGAGGATCGGGATCAGCGGCCGCTCGCGCGCCGCACGGAGCCCCGTGGTGCCCGAGGAGGTGAAGGCCACGAAGGCGGTGGCGTCCACGGCGATGGCGGCCTGGTAGGTGGCCTTGGTCACGGCGTCCCCGATGGTCTTGCCCCATTCCGCCTGCGTGGCGTCGAGCACCTGGCGATAGCCGGGATCGCGCTCAACGTGGCGGATGATGTCGTCCATGAAGGTCACGGCCTCCACCGGGAACTGGCCGGCGGCGGTCTCGGCGGAAAGCATCACGCAGTCCGCGCCCTCATAGACCGCGGTGGCGACGTCGGAGACCTCGGCGCGGGTGGGCACCGGGGCGGTGATCATGGATTCCAGCATCTGCGTCGCCACGATCACCGGCCGGCCGAACTTGCGCGATTCGGTGATCATGCGCTTCTGCAGCGCCGGCACCTCGGCCAGCGACAGCTCCACGCCCAGGTCGCCGCGCGCCACCATGATGGCGTCGGAGAGTTCCACCAGCTCGGTCAGGTGCTCCACCGCCGCCGGCTTCTCCATCTTCAGCATCACCGCGGCGCGGCCCTTGATGAGGTCGCGCGCCTCGTGGATGTCCTCCGGCCGCTGCACGAAGGAGAGCGCGATCCACTCCACCCCCTGCTCGCAGGCGAATTCGAGGTCGGCGCGGTCCTTCTCGGTGAGCGGCGACAAAGGCAGCACCACGTCGGGGATGTTGAAGCCCTTGTTGTTGGAGAGCTTGGTGCCCGCCACCACCTGGGCCTCCAGAAAGCCCTTGCCCTTCTTGACCACCTTGAGGCGCACCTTGCCGTCGTCGCACAGCACGGTGGAGCCGACGGTGAGCGCCTCAAGGATGTCGGGGTGCGGGATCGGCACCCGCGTCTCGTCGCCGGGCCGGTCCACGTCGGCGTCGAAATGCAGCACGTCGCCGGCCTTGAGCGCGATGGCGCCGTCCTTGAACCGGCCGATGCGCAGCTTCGGCCCCTGCATGTCGGCGATGACGCCGACGGGCCGGCCCATCTCCTTCTCCAGGCGGCGGATGCGGGCGAGCACCTCACCGTGATCGGCCTGGGTGCCGTGGGAGAAGTTGAGGCGGAACACGTCTACGCCGGCCAGGAACAGCGCCTTCAGCTTCTCCTCGCTGTTGGAGGCGGGGCCCACGGTGGCGACGATCTTGGTGGAGCGGTCGCGCTTCGGGTGGTGTCGCTTGTTGGGCATCCGATGTCCTCCTGGCTCCCGGCTTCGTTGGGCACGGGCTGGCGTGTTTAGGTCATGATGGCCCGCAATCGTGTAAGCATAAAGTCGCAGAAGAGGCAGCAGGGTTGCCGCATCGGGGCGCCGCGCACGTCCCCTCTGCTCCCCTCACCCTAACCCTCTCCCCGCCGGGGAGAGGGGATGCGCCCGGCTTGCGGCTGGGCGCGCCGGGGCGCCCTCTCCCGGAGGGGGAGGGTAGGGGCGAGGGGGTCGCCGCTTGGCGGGAGAGCAGACCGCACTCCCGCCGCGCAGCTCACGCCACGTCGTGGCCGGCCATCAGCTCCAGCGCCTTCACGAGCGCCGAGTGGTCCCATTTCGCGCCGCCATGGGCGACGCAGGCGTTGAACAGCTCCTGGGCATTGGCGGTGTTGGGCAGGCTCACGCCGAGCGCGCGGGCGCTCTGGAGCGCGAGGTTCAGGTCCTTCTGGTGCAGCTCGATGCGGAAGCCGGGATCGAAGGTGCGCTTGATCATGCGCTCGCCGTGCACCTCGAGGATGCGCGAGGTGGCGAGCCCGCCCATGAGCGCCTGCCGCACCTTGGCCGGGTCCGCGCCCGCCTTCGAGGCGAAGACGAGGCCTTCCGCCACCGCCTCGATGGTGAGCGCGACGATGATCTGGTTCGCCACCTTGGCGGTCTGGCCGGCGCCGACGCCGCCCACCAGGGTGATGTTCTTGCCCATCTTCTCGAACAGCGGCTTCACGGTCTCGAAGGTGGCGTCCGCGCCGCCCACCATGATGGTGAGCGAGGCGGCCTTGGCGCCCACCTCGCCGCCGGACACCGGCGCGTCGAGATAGTCCGCGCCCAGCTCCTGGAGGCGGGCGGCGAACTCCTTGGTGGCGACCGGGGAGATGGAGCTCATGTCCACCACGATCTTGCCCGCCGAGATGCCCTCGGCGACGCCGTCCTTGCCGAACAGCACCTTCTCCACGTCCGGCGTGTCGGGAACCATGGTGATGATGATGTCCGCCTTGCGCGCCACCTCGGCCGGCGAGCCGCAGTCCACGGCGCCCTTGTCGAGCAGGTCCTGCGCCGGCTTGGAGCGGTTGTGGACATAGAGCGTGTGGCCGGCATCGATGAGGTGGCCCGCCATGGGGCGGCCCATGATGCCGAGGCCGATGAAACCGACGTTCATGTGCGTTCTCCTGAAGAGTAAGATGTTCTCTGTCGCCGGGACCGTCCGGGGACCGCCGCGCCCCCTCTCCCATGGGGGAGAGGGCGGGGTGGAGGGGATTCCGCCGCTGGGCGAGTGCGACCGGCCCGAGCCAGCCGC
>NZ_JBNFNU010000355.1:0-4357 GCF_057364445.1 Xanthobacter sp. BG11Y11_SDJG | reverse complement strand
CGAGGCCACCCCGGCCGAGGCCGCGGCGCTGACGGCCAGCGGCCTGCCGGTGCGCGCGGTGGCGAATCGCCTCGGCCACGGCTTCGAGGCACAGTTTCCGGCCGGGCTGGCTCTGGCTGCGCTGGCGGTGTCGAACGGCGAACTGTTCCCGTGCTGGCGGGCGATCCCGTGGAGGCCGGCGGCGGCGCAGTCGAACGCGCGATCGTCACCTGCGTCGGCCACTGGCGCGGCGAGGGCGCGGCCTGGTGGAGAAGGCCTGACGGCGCCGCAGCGCCGCCATCCCGTTCCCGGGCTCAGCCCAGCGCCACCATGGCGGCGCGGATGTCGTCGAGCGAGCGCTCCGCCGCCTCGGCCCCGGCGGCGATGGCTTCCTCCGCCCGGTGGAAGTCGAACAGGCCGATGCGTCCCAGCTTCGGGTTGAGCGTCACGTCGGGCGGGTCGCCGGCAAGCCGGGACCGGGCGATGCGGTCCTGGATGATGTTGAAGGCATCGATCATCACCGTGGACAGGCCGCGCGGGCCATCCGGGACGCCGTTTCCGGCAAAGAACTGCCGCCGCAGCCGCTCCGGGCTGAGCATGGCGGCGATGCCTTCCTTCTTCTCGGCGATGACTGCCTCGGCGGCCTCCTCCACCACGCCGCCATGGTCGTGGATCACGGTGCCGCGGCCGAACACGTCGGCATTGAGGTTCACCGCGATCACCATGCGCGCGCCCAGCGCCCGTGTGGGCGAGACGGGAATGGGGTTCACCAGCGCACCGTCCATCAGCCAGCGCCCGCCCACCTTCACCGGCGTGAAGATGCCGGGCAAGGCGTAGGAGGCGCGGATCGCCTCCACGAAGTCGCCGCGGGTGAGCCAGATTTCGTGGCCGGTGCCGAGCTCGGTGGCGATGGCGGCGAAGGTGAGCGGCAGATCGTCGATGGCGAGTTCGCCCACGTCGCGGCGCATCAGCTCCACCAGCCGGCGGCCCGAGATGAGGCCCGGCCCGCCGAGTGCGAAATCCATCAATCCCAGGACGTTGCGCTTGGTGAGGCTGCGCGCCCAATCCTCCAGCCGGTCGAGCTTGCCGGCCGCCCAGATGCCGCCCACCACCGCCCCGATGGAGGTGCCGGCCACCACCTGGGGGCGGATGCCGTTCTGCTCCAGAACCCGCAGCACGCCGATATGGGCGAAGCCGCGGGCGGCGCCGCCGCCCAGCGCGATGCCCACCGCGGGGCTGGCCGCGTCCGGGTGCGGCCCGTTCCGCGCGTTTCCACGTCCTCGGGTTCGGGTGCCGCCTCGCATTCGCCGGAGGGACCGGACGATCGGTGGGAAAGGGGAACATCGGCACCTCGACTTTCCCCTTCAGATGGGTCCGCCGCCGGCCCGGCGCAACGGTCCGGCGGGCTTTTGTCGGCTGACCCAAGGTCATGAATGGCCAACCGCAGGAGCGCCCCGGCGCCGGTTCGGCCGGGGCGCCGGGGGTCAGGATCGGCTCGCCTTCTCGCGCAGGCGGCGGTCGTTCTCCGCCAGCTCGGGAGTGACCGCGTCGCCGAAGTCGGCCAGTTCGTAGAGCGGGCGAATCTCGATCTCGCTTGGGCCGGGCATCGGGTTGGGGCAGCGCTTAACCCAGGCCACCGCTTCGTCCAAGTCCTTGACTTCCCAAAGCCAATAGCCGGCGACCAGCTCTTTCGTCTCGGCGAAGGGGCCGTCGATGACCAGACGGGAGGCGCCATCGAAGGCCACCCGCTTGCCCTGCGCGGAGGGCTTCAGTCCGTCGCCGGCCAGCAGGATGCCCGCATCGATCAGCGCCTCGTTGAATTTTCCCATCTCCTCAAAGAGCTCGGTTGAGGGCATCAGGCCCGCTTCGCTGTCCTTGGTGGCCTTGACCAGAACCATCACGCGCATCGTCTCGTCTCCCGCTCGCAAAGGCGGCCGGTTTCGGCCATCCTGCCATAACGACGAATAGCGGGCGGCGGGGACGACAAAACCGCGAAAATATCCCCCAGGTACCGCTTATGCCCGCCCAATCCCGCCCGCGTCCCACGGGGACCGCGCCAAGCGCCCGCGAGGCGAAAAAGGCTCCCCGCGCGGCGTCGATACATGCTATGGTTGTATTCCCGGGCGGACCGCCCGCCGTTTTCCCTTGCCCGGCAATGCGGAGGCGTGAGCCGTGACGACGAAGGCGCTGCACCCGGCCGGCTCCCGCATCGCGCAGGCGTGGGGCGAGATCCTGAATTTCGCGCTGGTCTTGTGGGTGGTCCGGGTTCCGCTGGTGAGCGTCGCCGCCGGCCTGGTCCTGATGGCCGCCATCACCGAGGCGCAGGACGTGATGGTGCACGTGGCGATGGCGGGCGCGCCGCTCGCCAAGCGGGCCTGGATCTCGTGGGAGCTGGTCCAGCTGTTCGCCTCCACCTTCCTGTTCTGGGCCATGCCGGTCCACTATGCCGCCCGGCTGCTGCTGGAGACCGATCGCGGGCTGGCGGCGCGGATCACGCCCGTGGCGAAGGCGGGGCCTCGGGCGCGGGCGGCTGCGGCCTCGGGCGCGCTCGGCTGGGTCATCCTCCTGGTGCCGCGGGTGCTGGGGGCGCTCACCTTCTTGGCGTTCGCCATCGGCGCCTGGCAGGCGATCGCCAACCTGCCCACCATCGACGACACGCCGGTGGTGGAGGCGGCGCGGGATCAGCTCGTTTATGTGTCCTGGGTGATGCTCGCCGGCGTCCCGGCCTTCTTCGCCTATGCCGCGGTCCGGGTGCGGATGGTGAAGTCCGGGCCGCTGGCCGCCGTCGACCGCTGGCTCGCGCCGCGGGTCGCCTGGTTGTTCCGCCGCATCGGCCTCGGCGCGCGCGTGGACGATCCGGCTGGCGAACTCTACGCCACCGGTCGCCTCGCCTTGCTGATCTATGCGGTGGTGGTCGCCATGGTCCTGGCGTTCAAACCGGACTGCCTCGCCAAGGCGCTGCCGCTGGCGGGCGCCGTGCCGCTGGTGTTCGGCGGCTGGGTGCCGCTCCTGTCCTTTCTCTCCGCGCTCGGCCGGCGCCTGCATTTCCCCTTCCTGCTGACGCTGTTCGCGATCGGCGTGGCGGCGGTCGCCATCTTCGGCGACAACCATGCGGTGCGCCTGCGCGACGCGGCGCCGCCGCGCGGGCGAGCCTGCGCCAGGGCCTCGACATGTGGATGCAGGCCAACGGCTGCGCGGGCAAGCCAGAGGAATGCCCGCGCCCGGTCATCGTCGCCGGCGCCGGCGGCGCGAGCCGCGCCGGCTTCTTTACCGCCAGCGTCATCGGCCACTTCCTGGACGTGGAGACGTTCAAGCAGGGCTCGGTCCACACCCAGGCCGACCAGACCAAGACCGTGCATGCCCCGCTCGACGACGGCCGCCTCGCCGGGAAGCCGGGGGCCAACCCGTGCTCAATGGCGGCCAGGTGCGCAACCGCATCTTCGCCATCTCCGGCGTCTCCGGCAGCGCCTATGGGGCGGCGGTGATCGCCGGCGCGCTCGCCGCGTCCGGGCCGCCCAGCGGGGCGGTGCCGTGCCCGCGCGAAGCGTTGGCGTCGGGCTACTGGTTCGGCGAGAAGATCAACACCTGGCGCGACTGCCTGGAGGCGCTCACCGCCGGGGACTATCTCACCGCCGTGTTCTTCGGCCTCACCTTCCACGACCAGGTTCAGCTCGGGGTGGAGGACCGCGCCATCCTCCTGGAAAAGGCGTGGGAAGCGCGCTTCGCCGACCTCGTGTCGAAGGCGCCGGCCGTGGCCGCCGCGGACGCCCAGCGTTCCGACGGCCAAAAGGCCGCCGGGCGGCTGGCGCAGCCCTTCCTCGCTCTGCCGCGCTCGGCGGCAAGCTGGGTGCCGTTCCTGGTGCTCAACGGCACCTCGGTGGACACCGGCCAGCGCATCGTCACCACCGACCTCGATCCCACCATGCCCGCCGCCCCCTGCCTCACCGGCGGGCCGCCGGAGCGCTGCCCCATCTTCACCCATGCCCTCGACTTCCACGCCCTCATTCCCGAAGGCAAGGACGTCGCCCTGTCCACCGCGGCGAGCAATTCCGCCCGCTTCCCGGTGATCTCGCCGCCCGGTGCCATTCGCGGCCGAAAGAGCGAGGTGGCCGACCGCATCGTCGACGGCGGCTATTTCGAGAATTACGGCGTCGAAAGCGCGCTCGACCTCGCCAAGGCCATCGTCGCGCTGGAGCCGGGCCTCGCGCCCTTCATCCTGGTCATCTCGAACGATCCGCAGGTCACTCTTGGCGAGGCCGGTGCCGGCAGAGGGCACCGCCCAGCCGGAGGCGGCCGACACGCTGTGGCTCGGCGAGGTGGCCGGACCGCTGCGGGCCATAGGCGCGGTGCGCGGCGGGCGCGGCCGGCTCGCCCAGGC
>NZ_JBNFNU010000354.1:0-4375 GCF_057364445.1 Xanthobacter sp. BG11Y11_SDJG | reverse complement strand
CGGCGGCCGTCGCCGCCGCGCCGGAGGTGCCGGCCCTGTGGCGCGAGAAGCAACAGCCGGCACCGGGGCGCATCGACCCGGCGCTGCGCGAGGCCGCCGAGCAGAAGGCCGGCGCCTATGTGCTCCAGAGCGCCGACGGCGAACGCAAATGCGCCATCGCCCTGAAGGCCGAGCCGACGGGCGGCGCGCTTGCAATACAAATCGACAAGGCCGCCTGCGAGGCGACGATCTCCTTCTCCGCCCAGATCGCCGGCTGGACTCCGGACGCCTCGGGCGCGCTGCGCCTTCTCAACGCCCAGGGACGGACGGTGGCCGAATTCACCGAGGCGACGGGCGGCAGCTACGAGGCGCTGCGCGAGGGCGACGGGGTCTACTTCCTCGTCAATCCCAGCATCGCCGACGTGCCCGAGGTGACGCAGGCCGAGGTGCTGGGCGACTGGGACCTCGCCGCCGCTCCGGGCACCCCTTTGTGCCGCTGGAGCCTCACCGAGACCCCGGCGCCCAAGGGCGGCTTCGTGCTGAAGGTCGCGGCCGGCTGCGACGCCTCCGTGGCGCGCCTGGCCGCCGCGGCGTGGCGGCTCGATGGCGGCAACATCCTGGTCTCCGGAACCGGCGGCGGCCCCGCGATTCGCTTCGCGCGCCAGGAAGACGGCTCGTGGGCCCGCATTCCCGAGCGCGGGCGGCCCCTTCTCATGAACCGGCCCTGAGCCGGCAATGGGCCAATCGGGTGCCGGCTCGGGCTACCGCAAAGTAGGTTGTACCGCCCATTAACGCGTTTTGGGATGGGCGTTGCGAAATCGCAACACAGAAATCCAGCATTCATGCGGGTTTGCCTAGAAAGGCGGCAATTGCTGCCTTAATTTTCGCATTGGCCTCCGGAAGCGGAACTGATTTTTATCATTCCAGATTTCTGCGGGGGTTCCCTTATGAAAAAGCTTGCCATTATCGCTTCCTCGATGCTCTTCGCCGGCGCGGCCGCTGCGGCCGATATGTCCAAGCCCGTGAAGGCCGTGGTGGCTCCGCCCCCGCCGCCCGCCTGGGACGTGGCTTTCGGCGTCACCCTGACCTCCGACTACGTGTTCCGCGGCATCAGCCAGACCAACAACAACGCGGCGGTCCAGGGCTATGTCGAGCTGCAGATGCTCGACTGGTTCTACATCAACGTGTGGGCGTCCAACCAGAACTGGGCGGACAACTTCCTCGGCCTGGGCGGAAGCAGCTCGCTGGAAGTCGACTTCTCCGGCGGCCTGCGCCACACCTGGGGCTCCTTCACCCTCGACGTCGGCGGCATCTACTATGCCTTCCCCGGCAACACCGACATCTTCGGCGTGAGCCCCGACGACTTCAACTACTGGGAAATCTACGCGAAGCCCAGCTACGCTCTGACCGACTGGTTCACCGTCGGCATGGCGCTCAACTGGACCAGCGACATGTACGCCTCCAGCACGGACGGCACCGCGCTTTCCATCAACGCCAAGGCCTACACCACCTCGCTCGCGGGCAGCGACTTCGGCGCCTATGTTTCGGGTGAGTTCGGCCATCAGTGGCTCGACGACACCTTCTTCACCTACACCCCGCCGTTCGGCGTGTTCGCGGTCGGCATCTCTGGCTACAACTGGTGGAACGTCGGCGTCGGCGTGACCTACAAGGCGGCGACCCTCGACCTGCGCTACTCCGGTTCGGACCTGAACGAGTTCGAGTGCGCGACCCTCATCGGCAAGAACACCGCCTGCGGCGACAAGTTCATCGCCAGCCTGTCCTTCGCCACCTCGTTCAACCAGCTCAAGTGATCCCGATCACCTGACGTGGCTTTCTGAGAAAGGGCGTCGCACTCCGGTGCGGCGCCCTTTTCGTTTTCGCCAGGCCGGCCGGAGCCGGTGCTGCCGGCTGAAGGGGGACCCCACCCCTGGTCTTGAGAGCGTCGTGCCGGGTCCCTTCGGCCTGCTGGCGGGGCGCTGAACGTCGCCGTTCGGCTCAGGCGGTCGAGGCTTTCGGACGCCGCTTGCGGGCCGCGCCCTCGGGGCGGGGCGCTGCGCCATCCTGATCCAGAATGTCGCCCCACTTGGCGTGGGCGAAGACGCGCTCGGCGCTGATGGCCAGCTTGCGCATGACCGCCTCCACCACCGACAACTCTGACGCTGATATCTCTTCGAACAGCATGTCATTGACCCGGCGCACCACCGGCGCCACGCGCACCACGGCCCGCTCGCCCTCGGCCGAGAGGGAGACCCGGACGCTGCGGCGGTCGCTCTCGTCCTGGCGCTTGGCGAGCAGTCCCATCTCGATCATGCGGCCGACTTCCGTGGTCACATGGGGAGCGGCGAGGCGAATGTGGTCGGCAAGGTCGCGGATGGCGACGCCCTCCGCGCCCTGGCGATAGGCCGTGCCCATGAGGACCGCAAACTGGCTCGGGGTCAGGCCCAGCACCTTGCCGAAGATGGCGCGGCACTTCAGCAGCCCCTCCAGCGCCAGCACCATGGCATAGATCGATTCGCGGAAGGCGCGATCGCTCTCGCCCTGAAGGAACTCGGTCCGCGTGACCGTGACGGGAGGCCGGAACGCGCCGGCGGGCTTCGCGCGGCCTGATGACGACATAAGCGTTGATCCCTCCGCCTTGCTCCGCGTTCGCGCGCGGTTTTCAATCCTTTATGAAGCAGGGGCCTCGGCGTCCATAGCCGGATCGAAAAACCATCGTGCCATCGCGTTGACACATACAAAATTATATCTAATTTGTATGTATTATCGGAGTCCGGCTGCCGCTTCCGGGTCAGAGGCCCTGCCGCCTGACCGGACCGGCCGCCGATCCGTGGATCAACGATCAGAGCCGCGCAGAGGCGCGGCCCCAGAGGGACGAGACCATGAACGCCACGCTCCAGTCGATCGCCGCCGCATCCACCCGCCAGCGCACCGGCGCCGATTCCTGACGCAGCTCAAGGCCTCGAAGCGCATCGTCTATCTCGATGGGGAGACGGTGGGCGATCCCACCACCCATCCCGCCTTCCGCGAGGGGGCACGGCAGATCGCCAACCTGTTCGATTTTGCCGCCGCGCCGCAGAACCAGGACCTCATGACCTACCAGGTGGCTGAGACCGGCGCCCGCGCGCTGCGCTGTTACCAGATCCCGAAGACGGTGGACGACCTGCGCCTGAAGCGGCTCGCCTCCGAGGCCTGGGCCGAGCAGACCTTCGGCCTCATGGGCCGCTCGCCCGACCATGTGGCGAACTTCTTCGCGGGCTATGCCGCCAAGCCCTCGGTGTTCGCGAAGCACGGCCAGCAATGGGCCGACAACGTGATCAAGTTCTACGAATACGCCCGCGACAACCACCTTTACATCGCCTACGCCATCGTCCCGCCGCAGGTCGATCGCTCCAAGCCCGCCCACAAGCAGGCGGACCCGCATCTCTATGCCGGCGTGGTGCGCGAGGTGGAGGGGGGCATCATCGTCTCGGGCGGCCAGCAGCTCGCCACCGGCGGCGTCTATGCGGACTATCTGCACCTCGCCTGCATCCATCCGCTTCAGCCCGGCGACGAAAACCACGCCATCAACGTCGCCATTCCCATGGACGCAGAGGGCCTGAAGCTCTATTCGCGCCGCCCGTTCGCCAAGACCGCGGACAATTCCTTCGACTATCCGCTCTCCACCCGCTTCGACGAGGCCGACTGCTTCGTGGTGTTGGACGAGGTGTTCGTGCCCTGGGAGCACGTCTTCATCTACCGCAACATCGAGCTCAGCCGCGACCAGTGGTGGCTGACCCCCTCCCACACCTATGGCAACCACCAGGCGCAGACGCGCTATGCCACCAAGCTGCGCTTCCTCATGGGCCTCGCCAAGCGCATGAACGAGGCGACCGGCAACGAGGCTGTGCCGCCGGTGCAGGTGGCCATGGGCGAGCTGGCGGCGCTCGCTTCCATCGTCGAGGGCATGCTGCTGGCGCAGGAGGCCAAGGCCACCATCGACGAGGAGGGCGTGGTGTGGCCCTCCAAGGCCATGCTCTATGCGGTGATGGCGCTCCAGTCCGAGATCAACCCGCGCATGATCGACATCGTGCGGGAGATCACCGGCGCGGCCATGATCACGCTGCCCTCCTCGGTGAAGGACTTCGAGAGCGCCGCGACCCGCTTGGACGTGGAGCGCTTCTACCGCTCCGCCCATCTCGATGCCCGCCAGCGCGTGGCGCTGATGCGGCTCGCCTGGGACTTCATCGGCACCGAGTTCGGCAACCGGCACCAGCAGTACGAGAAGTTCTACGGCGGCGCGTCCTTCATCGTGAAGACCAACATGTTCCGCAACTACGACTTCCAGCGCGCCGGCGCCCTGGTGGACCGGGCGCTCTCCTTGCCGCCGGTCGGCAGCGACTGAAGCCGCACGCGGGAC
>NZ_JBNFNU010000353.1:0-4378 GCF_057364445.1 Xanthobacter sp. BG11Y11_SDJG | reverse complement strand
CGGTCACGTCCACCACGGCACCGATGCGCGGCAGCAGCAAATCCTTTCGCGGCCGGAGGCTTCGAGCAGCAGCGTCGGCGAAAGGCCCGGCAGGCGCGCCGCGTCGGCAGGAAGACGGTGGCGCGGGCCAGCGCCAGGGGATCGCCGCGCGGGCGAACCCCTCCACCACGGCACCGTCCAGGAGGCCCTGCGCCAGAGCTGGCAGGAAAGCGGCGGAGGGGGGCAGGGTCAGGACCCGGGGCATCGGCGCGGTCCCGCTCAGTCGCTGGAGCGCCGGATCGCCTCCTCGGCGAGGGCGATGGCGTCGGGCGTGCCCACATGCATCCAGATGCCTTCGAGGCGGATGCCGAAGAGCCGCCCCGCTTCCGCCGCGGCGTCGAACACGCGGTTGAGTGAGAAGCGTTCCTCGGCGAGGCCCTCGAACAGATTCGGCGCCAGCACCGCGGCGCCCGCATAGACGAAGGGCGAGACCAAGCGCTCGCCGCGCCGGTCCAGGCGGCCGTGGGTGTCCATGGTGAAGTCGCCGAGCCCGTCATAGCCGATGGAGAGCGCGCTCGGCGCCACCAGCAGCAGCGCATCCATGCGCGCGGGATCGAAGGTTTCGGCGAGGCGCGGGATGTTGGGCTTGAGGCCCTCGATCCAGATGGTGTCGGAATTGATGGAGAGGAAAGGCTTGCCGCCGATCCGCGGCAGCGCCCGCACCACGGCGCCCCCGGTCTCCAGCAGCGCGTCGCGCTCGTCCGAGACGACGATGCGCGGCGGTCCCTGGCGGGCCGCGAGGTGGGCCTCCATCAGGTCCGCATGGTGGTGGACGTTGACGATGGCGGTGCCGATGCCGGCCTCGGCGACCCGGTCCAGGACGCGGTCGAGTAGCGTCCGCCCGCCGACCTTCAGCAGCGGCTTCGGCAGGGTGTCGGTGAGCGGGCGCATCCGCGTGCCGAGGCGGCGGCGAGCACCATGGCGGTATCGATGCGCGTCACGGGATGGCGTCCCTCGCTGGGGTCTGGTCCTTGCCTGCCTCGCTCATGCCGTCCTCGCCGTTCCGGGCAAGATCCTTGACGGGCAGCACGGCCTCGTACCAGGTCTTGAGCGACCGCAGGTCCGGGTGGCCGAGGCTGCGCGCCAGATAGCGCCGGATGCGCGGCAGGTGCCTCAGGTAATGGGGCTTCCCGTCGCGCCGATCAAGCCGCGTGAAGATGCCGAGGATCTTGCTCGCCCGCTGCGCCCCCGTGGCGGCATAGGAGCGGGCGAAGCTGCGGGTGTCGAAGTTCGGATCCTGCGCGCGGCGCTGCTTCACATAGTGGCTGACGAGGTGCAGCTCCAGCGCCTCCGGAACGTCGACGCGCGCGTCCTGGGTGAGCGAGACCACGTCATAGGCCGCCGGGCCGAGCACCGCATCCTGGAAATCGATCAGCCCCACTTTCCGCAGGCCCTCGCGTTCTTCCATCCAGATCAGGTTCGGCGAGTGGTAGTCGCGCAGCACCCAGGTCTTCGGCTCGGCCAGCAGCGGCGCCAGCGCGTTGCGCCAGAGCAGATGGAACTCCTCGCGCACCACCGCGTCCACCGGACAGCCGCGGAAGGGAAGATACCAGTCCAGCATGAGGTCCAGCTCGGCCAGAAAGGCATCCCTGTCGTAAGACGGCAGCGCATGGTCGATGCGCGGCGCCACCGGCAGCAGATCGGGCAGGACCCGCCCGTGCAGTTCGGCGAGCAGCTCGATGGCGGCCTCGTAGCGCTCCTTGATGGGCGCGGGCGGCGTGCCTGCCACCACGCCCTCGCGGCCGAGGTCCTCGATCACCAGCAGCCCGGCATCGAGGTCCGCCGCCTCGATGGCGGGGGCCGACAGTCCCTGGGAAATGAGGGCCCGGTCCATGGCGACGAACGGCTTCACGTCCTCGGCGAGGTGGACCAGGCGGCTGTAGGAGCGACCGCGCGCCACCGGCGGCGTCCGGCCGCTGGGGGGCGTTCATGAGGATGGCGCTGCGTCCCGGCAGCACCAGCTCGGTGTAGGATCGGGCCGAGGCGTCGCCCTGAAGGAAGCGCCAGCCGGCGGCACCGAAGCCGCTCGCCTGAACCAGTTCCTCCGCGATGGCCAGCCGGCGCAGGCGCTCGCCGACGGCGCCGTGGCCGGTGAGGTACGCCCGCCGGGCCTCCGGGCCGAGGTCCGGCGCCGGCGCGAGGGCGATGTCGAGCCGCTCCGGCGCGAGCCTGCCGCCGGCCCGGTCGGCCCATTCCACCAGCAGGAAAGCGTCGTCGCCGATCTCGTCCCAGCCGATCTCGTCCAGCTCCTCGTCCGAGGAAATGCGGTAGAGGTCGGCGTGCACCACGCGGCCGCGCGGCAGGTCGTAGCCGAGGATGATGGGAAAGGTTGGGCTCGGCACCTCCATGTAGCGCTCGCCCGCAAACGCGCGCACGATGGCGCGCGCCAGCTCGGTCTTGCCCGCACCAAGGTCGCCGGAAGGGTGATCGCGTCCCGCACCCCGAACCATGCGGCGAGAACTTCGCCGAGACGTGCGACCGCCGGCAGATCCGGCAGGTCAACCTCGAAGGCGTTGGGCCGACCCTGGACGCGGTGGAAGGATGTGCTCATTCCGCGGCCTCTCCGGCTGCGCCCTCGCGCGCGGCGCGCGGACCGGGAACAGGCAGGTGGCGAGCGTGCCGCGCCCGCCCGCGGCCTTCACGCTGACCGCGCCGCCGTGCAGCTCCACGAACGAGCGCACGATGGCGAGGCCCAGCCCCACGCCGCGATGGCGCGGCCCGGCGCTGCGGCTCTCGAAGCGGTCGAACAGGGTCTTCGCCACCTCCTCCGGCACGCCCGGTCCCTCGTCCCGCACGCTGAGCACGAGGCCGTCCGGCCGCCGCTCTGCGGCGAGGATCACGGACGCGCCCTCGGGCGAGACGGCGATGGCATTGGCGAGCAGGTTGAAGAGAATCTGGCGCACGCGGCGCGCATCGGCGGTAAATCGGCCGGCGTCGGAGGGGGCCGTCACCACGAGGCGCACCTTGGCCTCCTCCGCAAGGCCGCGCACCGCCTCGGCCGCGCCGGCGAGCGCCTCGGCCACGTCCACCTCGGCAAAGTCCAGCTCCATGGCGCCGGCATCGATGGCGCGAGGTCGATCAAATCGTCGATCAGCGCCCGCAGCGCATCCGAGGATTGGCGCATGTGGTCGAGATAGTCGCGCTGGCGGGTGCTGAGCGGGCCGGCGATGCCCTCCCGCAGCATGTCGGCATAGCCCACCAGCGTGTTGAGCGGCGTGCGCAGGTGGTAGGAGACGTGGCCGACGAAGGCGTTCTTCAGCTTGTCCGCCGCCTCCAGCGCCTCGTTGCGCTCCACCAGCGCCCGCTCGCGCTCGGCGCGGGCGCGCTCGATCAGCGCGCTGTCGGTCACGTCGCGGAAGGTGACCATGGTGCCGCCGTCCGGCAGGGGCTGGGCGCTGCCGTCCAGCACCCGGGCGTCGGGCCGCTCGATGCGGAAGCTCAGCGGCTCGCGCCGCTCGATGGCGGTGACGACGCCGCGGATGCGCGAGAAAGCCTGGCTCTCGCCGTGCAGCGGCCGGCACAAAGCGGCCACCGCATCGATGTGGGGCTTGTCGCCCAGCACCTGGGCGTCCAGCGACCACAGCGTCATGAACGCCTCGTTGTAGAGGTCGAGCCGCCCGTCCGAACCGAACACCGCCACCGCCTCGGCGAGGCCGTCGAGGGTCTCGCCCTGGATGCGGATCAGGCTGTTGTAACGGCTCTCCAGCGCCATGTGCTCGGAAAGGTCGTCGAACAGATAGGTGACGCCGCCCTCTGCATTGGGCGTGATCACCACGCGCAGCATCTGCCCGCCCGGCAGGTGCCAGAAGTCGTTGATCGGCTCGATGGCGCGGTAGGCTTCCTTCAACTCGTCGCGCCAGGCGCGGAAGTTCGCCTGCTCGGGCACCATGCGGCGCACCCGCAGGTCTTCCAGGATCTCGCCGTCCGACGGCCGCTGACCGAGGAAGGCGGGCGACAGATCGAACAGCCGCTCATAGGCGGCGTTGTGGAACACGAGGCGCGAATCGGCGCCGAAGATCGCCACCGCCGTGGTGAGCTGGTCGAGGGTGCGCCGGTGGGCGGCGATGGTGCGCGCGGTCTCGGCGCGGGCCGCCTCGGCCTCGCTCACGTCGACGGCGCAGCCGGCGGTGCCGAACGGGCCGGACACCTCCACGACGTCGAACTGGCAGCGCCGGCCTTCCGCCACGGCCTTGATCCGGCCGCGGAAGGTCCCTGTCTCCCCGGGCGGCTCGGCCGCCGCCGCGCGGTCTTGGCATCGAGCAGGTCGAGGCCGCCGGTCTGCGCGTCGTCAAAGCGCGGCGGCGCCGACCATGCGCAGGAAAGGCCGCATTGGCGTAAT
>NZ_JBNFNU010000352.1:0-4407 GCF_057364445.1 Xanthobacter sp. BG11Y11_SDJG | reverse complement strand
CTCCTGGACCGGCATGACCTCCTCGAAGCCGGCGGCGCGGGCGCGCGCCCACCAGGCTGTCGATGTCGGTCACCTGCAGCACCAGGGAATAGCCCTGCGGCGTCTCCAGCTCGTAGCCGCATTCGGGATTGGGATCGCCATCATGATGGAGGAGCCGTTGACGTAGAGGTGCACGTGCATGGTGCGCCCCTTCTCGTCGGGCGGAAGCGCCGCCACCGTCTCGGCGCCGAGCGCGCGGCCATAGAGTTCGGCCGCCTTCAGGGCGCCATCGATCTGCAAATAGGGCACCACGCCACCCTTCACCGGCGCCATGCCGGCCTTCAGGTTCTCCGCCGTCTGCTCCATGGGTCCCTCTCCTTCGCGGCGCGCCGGAGGGCGCGCCCGTTCTAGGACGCGCCGGCCGGGCCCGGGCCGACAGGGCCACCGCTTTTTCGCCGCGCCCTCGCCCGCGACCTGGTCGAGATAGCGGCGGATCTGGGTCGCCTCCGCCGCCGTGCCGGCGAGGCTGATGGCGATGTCGAAGGCCACCTTCGCCTCGGCGTTGCGATCCAGCTGGAGCAGGAACGCGCCCTTGGCGCCGAAGAAATGGAATAGCCCGCGAGCGGCCCCTCGAGCGGCGCGATCATGGCGAGCGCCGCCTCCGGCCCCTTCACCTTGCTCACCGCCACCGCGCGGTTGAGCGTGACCACCGGCGAGGGCCGCATGAATTCCAGCGCCGCGTAGAGCGCGTCGATTTGCGCCCAGTCCGTGTCCTCCGCCCGCGCTGCCCGCGCATGGGTCGCGGCGATGGCGGCCTGCACCTGATAGGGGCCGGGCGCGCGATGGCGCAGCGCCTTGTCCACCAGCGCCAGCCCCTCGATGATGCGCTCGCGGTCCCACAAGGCGCGGTCCTGCTCTTCCAGCAGCACCGGCTCGCCGCCGGCATCGAAGCGGGCGCGGGCACGGGCGTGCTGGAGCAGCAGCAGCGCCAGCAGGCCCATGATCTCCGGCTCGGCGGGAAACAGGCGCAGCAGCAGCCGCGCGAGGCGGATGGCATCCTCGCTGAGGCCGGCCCGCGCGGGATCGGCGGCGGCGGAATAGCCCTCGTTGAACACCAGATAGATCATGGCCGCCACGGTCTGGAACCGTTCCGCCCGCTCCACCGCGCCGGGCGCCTCGAACGGCACCTCGGCCTTGGCGATGCGCGCCTTGGCGCGGGTGATGCGCTGCTCCATGGCCGCCTCGCTGACCAGGAAGGCGCGGGCGATCTGCTTCACCGTAAGGCCCGAGACCACCCGCAGCGCCAAGGCGATCTGCTGGGTGTGCGGCAGATCGGGATGGCAGCAGATGAACAACAGGCGCAGCACGTCGTCGCGATAGTGCGCGCCGTCCAGCCGCTCGGCCATGGGCGCCTCGATGTCGTCGAGGTCGGAGATCGCCTCGTCCGGCGGCAGCGGCGCGTCGCGGGCGGCGCGGCGCTTGCCGTCGAGCGCGGCGTTGCGGCCCACCAGGATGAGCCAGGCCACGGGATCGCGCGGCGGCCCTTTCTGCGGCCACGCCTTCAGCGCCCTGAGGCAGGCCTCCTGATAGGCCTCTTCCGCAGTGTCGAGGTCGCGGAAATAGCGCAGCAGCGCCCCCATCGCCTGCGGCCGGGCGGCGGTGAGCGCGGCGTGGATGAAGGCGGTGTCGGTCATGGCGGTGTCGGTCATGCGGTTTCGGTGATCGGCTGCGCCGGCGCGGCTCAGGCCTTGGCGTCCTGCCGCATGTCGGGAACGAAAAGCCCCACCGGCCGCACCTCCAGCGCGCCGCCGGGATTGGCCTCGCCCAGCGCGCGGGCGATCTCCAGCGCCCCGTCGAGGTCGTCCGCATCCACGAGGTAGAAGCCCAGAAGCTGCTCCTTGGTCTCGGCGAACGGGCCGTCGATCACCAGCGGCGGCTCCTGGCTCTTGCGCAGAGTGGTGGCGGCGGAGGTGGGCAGGAGGCGCAGCGAGGCGCCCATCTTGCCCTCCCGGGTCAGCCGCTCCTGCACCACGGCGAGCCGCGCCATCACGGCGTCGTCCTGCTCCTTGGTCCAGGCGCAGACCACGTCTTCCTCGTGGTAGCAGAGAATGGCGTACATCATGGGCTTGGACTCCGTGGCTGTGTCCGAAGGACGCCGGAGTATGCCCGATGCCGACAGGGTGCGGCAAAGTGCGCAGGGGCGCCTTCCTCGTCCCTCGACCTCCTACGCAGACTGAGGACCGCCCCGGCCGTTCGCGCCCCGCTCCCCGCGTGGGAGAGGGTGGGGTGAGGGGATCGCGGCGCAGCCGCGAGCGACTCGGGGCTTGTCTCGACGCCCCGCGCACCCCTCACCCCCGCCCCCTCTCCCGCAAGGGGAGAGGGGAGGAGCGCCCGGCGACCCGCTCTCACGCAGAGGACGACCCGGTGTCGTCGTCGTGATGATGGTGGTGGTGGCCGTGGGGGGCCGTGGCTGTGGCCGTGCCCTTCGCCGCCGGCCCGCGCCTCCACCGGGACCATGACCAGGCGGCCGTGGCGCACGCCGCGCTCGGCGATCAGGCGCTCGGAGAAGTGCCTGACGCTGCGGGTCGGCCCGCGCAGCAGCGCCACCTCCAGGCACTGGTCGTGGTCGAGATGCATGTGCAGCGTGCACACCGACATGTCGTGGTGCATGTGGTGCGCCTCGGTCAGGCGCTTCGACATGTTGCGCGCCTCGTGGTCGTAGAGATAGACCAACGCGCCCACCGCGTCCTCACCCTCCCCCGCCGCCTCGGCGGCCTGGCGCAGGCCCGAGCGGGCGAGGTCGCGCACCGCCTCCGAGCGGTTCTGGTAGCCGCGGCTCTCGATGAAGCGGTCGAGTTCGGCGACAAGGTCCTCGTCCAGGGTGACGGTCACGCGCTGCATGGCGCCCTCTCCAGCGGGGCAGGATGGCCGGGTGAGGTGGCGGATCGCCCCGTCATCCGAGGTAGGCCAGCGGCGACGCCGCGTAAAGCCTCTCAGCCGTCGCCATGGCGGTGGGCGGCATCGAGGCCGTGGATGTGGATCTCCTCCTGCGTCACCACATGGCGGTGCACCAGGGCCGGATGCACGGCCCCCTCGCGCAGCAGCACCGCGCGGGTGGCGATGCGCTCCAGGAAGTCGCGGTCGTGGGAGACCACCAGCAGCGCCGCGTCGAGGCCCAGCAGGATGTCGATCAGGCGGGCGCGGTTGTCCGCGTCGAGGTCGTTGGTGGGCTCGTCCAGCAGCAGCGCATCGGGCGCCATGGCCAGCAGCGCGGCGAGGCAGACGAGGCGCTTCTCGCCGCCGGAGAGCCGGTGCGTCACCCGCTCGGCGAGGTGCAGCAGGCCGATGCGCTCCAGCACCGCCCGGGCGGCGGCGAAGGCGTCCTCCCGCGTCTGGCCGAGATTGAGCGGGCCGAAGGCCACGTCGTCGATCACCGTGGGGCAGAAGAGCTGGTCGTCCGGGTCCTGGAACATGAGCTGGGCGCGCGGGCGCACCGCGCGGAAATCCGCCTCGGTCCGGCATTGCGCGCCGAAGGCGACGACGCGCCCCGCGCTCGGCCGTTCTAGGCCGACCAGGGTGCGCAGCAGCGTGGTCTTGCCCGAGCCGTTGGGACCGACCAAAGCGAGGCGCTCGCCGGCATGAAGCTGAAGGTCGGCGCCGGCGAGCACGGTGCGCCCGCCGCGCGCCACGGTGACAGCGTCGAGCGCCAGGAGCACGCTCATGAAAGGCGCTCCGCCGCGAAGGCGGCGAGGATCGCCGCCGCCAGCATCAGCGCGAAGGCGAGGTCGGCGGGGCCGAAGGCGGGCCGCTCCGCAGGCACCGGCAGCCGGCCGGAATAGCCGCGGCAGCGCATGGCCTCGGAGACGCGCTCGGCCCGCTCCAGCGCGCGCACCAGCACCATGCCCAGCATGTGGCCGTAGGTGCGCCACGTATGCAGCGACCGGGTGGCGAGCGAGGAGCGCGGCACGAACGCGCGCGCCCGCATCGCCTCCTGGAGCCGGGTCGTCTCGGCCCTCAGCACCCCGCCATAGCGCACCACCAGAAGGAACAACTGCACCAGGCGCTCCGGCGCCTTCAGCGCCAGCGCCGCCGCGCCGATGCGCACCGGCTCGAGGCCGCCGAGCAGCGCGAAGACGAGGAAGCCGCAGGCATTCACCTTGAGCAGGATCTCGACCGCCCGCACGAGGCCTTCGGTGCTGGCGACCAGCGGCGGGGCGCCGAACAGCGGCGTGCCGGGCACCGTGAAGGGCAGGAGCGCGAGCAGCACCAGCATGAAGCCTTCGAGATGGATCAGGCGCCGCGATCAGCGCCGCCGCACCTGGCCCGGCCGCCAGCGCCAGGCGCGGAAGGCGCCGAGCGCCGCCGCGGCGAGAACGGGAAGGCTGGAGAGCAGCGCCACCGCCACCACCGCGGCGAAGGCGCCGAGGA